>NZ_KV830232.1:0-74732 GCF_001836705.1 Neisseria sp. HMSC061B04 | reverse complement strand
CCTGCCACGTGGCGAACGTCGCCGAAGGCAAGCAAACGATAAGCTTCAAGCCCTGAATGAGTAAACCAGCCCATTGCGGGCTTGGCGTTTGACGAAACACCAAGTAAAGCCCACGACTTCGAAAGTACGGCCAAAGCGTACAGCTTGCTGAAAAGATAGAAGCGTGGGCTTTCGTACATCTACAGTTTGAACACTATCTAGGGCAAAAAGCCCGAATTAATAAGGTTAAACCATGTACTTAGGAATAGACGTTTCAAAGCTCACAATAGACTGCTATTTAATTGCAGACGGCCAAAATCATCAAAAGAAGTTTCAGAACAATAAAGGAGGATTTGAACACTTAATAAAGTGGCTACAAAGTCATAAAGTAACCGATAAGCTCCATTGTGTGTGTGAAGCAACGGGCACATATTACGAAGCATTGGCAGAATATATTTATTCAAGATATACAATTACCGTAGAGAATCCAAGAAAGATAAAAGGATATGCAATAGCAGAACTACAACGATCCAAAACAGACACACAAGACGCAAAGTTGATAGCACAATATTGCCAAGACCGAAAGCATAAATTAAAGGCATGGCAACCGCCGGCAAAAGAACAGAAGCAATTACAGGAAATCGCCCGATATTTAGATTATCTGAAACAGCAACGCGCAACAGAAAAAGCCAAACAACACGAAGCACCCGACTACATCAAATCCCATATTCAAACAACTATTTCAAACCTGACAGCACAAATACAGACAGTCAAAAAGCAATTACTCCAGTTCTACAAAGACAATCCAAGTTACAACAACCTGCGCAAAAGGCTGAAAACAATAACAGGCATAGGCGAGCAAGCGACAGCCGTATTGCTATCAACCTATAAAAGACATGAATTTAAAAATGCAAAACAGTTCACGGCTTATCTAGGTCTAGACCCTAGAAAGTATCAATCAGGAACAAGCGTAAACGGCAAAAGCAGAATATCAAAAATCGGAAGTTCGGAAATACGGAAAAGCCTTTATATGCCTGCCGTTGTCGCATACCGGTGCAATGCCTTTCCAGAATTTGTAGGCCGTCTGAAAAACAAAGGGAAGCATATAAAGCTGATATTAATCGCCATCATGCGGAAACTGGCGGTAATAGCGTTTACGCTGTTGAAGAACGGCCAAGATTTCCAAGTAGAAAGATATAAATAGATTTAACGCGGCCAAAAGCCTGGTAAATTTTTAATTTATTGAAAATAAAACATAAATCAAAACATCAAATCTATTCAAAACAAAACAAACACCCCGAACAAGTCGGGGTGCGTATTCTTGCAACGTCAATAAATGTAAAGTTATTTGACTATGCAATACACTATCTTTTCATTTTGGTTTTAAATCAAAACTTCGTTATTCTGCAGTAGCCGGTTTGGCCACAGTTTTAATGGTTAAGGTCAATGCGGCGGCGATGGCCAGGGAAACACCGGCAAAAGTCATCGCGTTGGCAGGGTTTGAACCCAAGAAAGTTCTGTACACCCAGCCGAAAGACACGGTTTCAATCAGCATTGGAATCACAATCATCATGTTCACAATACCCATGTACACGCCGTAACGTTCTTTAGGGATAGAGCCGACCACAATCATAAACGGCACGCCCATCATACTTGCCCAACCGACACCGAAACCAATCATCGGCGCAAACATCAGGTATTTGTTGCCGATATGAGGAATGGTGAGCAAGGCCAGCGCGGCAAGGGTTACAGCAAAGGCATGAACATATTTGGCGGCGTATTTGCGCGCCATCCACATCAGGCCGAAGGCGGAGATAAAGGTTACCACGTTGTAGAAACCGTTTACCAGGCCGGTCCATGCAACCGCTTGGCTATACGCTTCGGTATTCTCAACGGTCGAGTCCCAGACGGATTGGACGATACTGTGGGAAATATATTGCCAGTAGATGAAGAGCGCGTACCATTGAAAGAGATACACCAAAGCCAGTTGCCACAGGGCAGTCGGCATTTCGCGCACGGCAACGACAATATCTTTAACAGCATGGGCCGGACCGCTCGGCTGGGCTTTAATGGCCGCCATTTCTTCAGGGCTGGGCTCGCGTTCGGCTGTTGATAAAACGGTAACCAAAACCGAACCGATGGAGCAGACCGCACCAATATAAAACGAACCGAATACCCAATACGGAATGCCTGCTTCGGAAGTTTGTTGCAACCAGCCGATTTGTTGGAAGATGTAGAGGGAAACGTTGGCCAGGGTAATGCCCAAACCGGTAAACACGGACTGCATCAAGAAACCGGTGGATTGCTGTTGTTCAGGAACGGTATCGGCAATAAAGGCACGGAAAGGTTCCATTGCCGTGTTGTTGCTGATGTCCAAGAGCCACAGCAGCAATACGGCCACCCACAAGGCGGTAACGTGCGGATAAATAAAGAGGCAGAGGCTGCAACCGATGGCGCCGATCAAGAAATACGGACGGCGGCGGCCCAATCCCGGCACCCAAGTGCGGTCACTCATTGCACCAATCATCGGCTGCACCAGCAAACCGGTAATCGGGCCTGCCATATTCAAAATCGGCAATTGGCTCGGGTCGGCATGAAGGAAGCTGAAAATCGGGTTAATCGCAGTTTGCTGCAACCCGAAGCTGTATTGAATGCCGAAGAAACCGAAGTTCATCAGCATAATCTGGCGAAGTGTCATCGCCACTTGTGGGGAGATTTTCATAGGAAGGCTACTCCTGGATAATAAACTATGGAAACAACAAACTCCAATTTCAGCAGTATGACGCTCTTATTGTATTGGGCCGCCTTTTTGAATGAGGCAACCCTGTTTTCAGACGGCCTTTATTTTGACCGTTTATATAATCTTGTTTTGATGTGTGTTTGTGTTGTTTAAAGCTTATTTTTAGGCCGTCTGAAACTATTTATTCATTACAGACTGACGCCAGATGGTTTCCCCAACGACCTTGACGGGCTGAGCCGTACCGGCCGGATGTTCGATGTATTGGAACAGCAAATCCGCCGCCATTTTGCCCATGCGCAGATAAGGCAGCTCGGTGCTGGTCAACGGCGGAAACAGCGTTTCCGCAATCGCGCCGTGGTTATCATATCCGGCAACAGAGACTTGCTCGGGAACCCGCACGCCGCGCGTCCTCAAAATCCCGTACACGCGCACGGCCATTTCATCGTTACCGCAGCAAATTACCGTCGGCGGAAGTGGCAAAGACAGCAGTTTCAAAATAGCCGAAATCAAAGATCCGCTGTCATTGCTGAAATCAGGATAACCAGTTTGCACCAAATCAGGATTGAAGACAATATCCGCATCCGCCAAAGCCCGGCGGTATCCGGCCAATCTCAATCTCGTCGCTTCCACGCCCGGCTGCAAAGTCACATAAGCAATCCGTTTGTGTCCGCTTTGGATAATCCGGCGCACCAAGCCATACTGCCCTGCTTCGTCGTCCGGCAAAACCGACGGCGTACCTGCCAAATCAAAGCAGTTGACCAACACCATCGGGCAACGGTTGGGCACTTCCGGCAGTAATACTTCCTGATGGAAACCGGCCACATACAAAATCCCCTCGGCACGGTGTTCCATAAAGGTACGGATCAGCGGCTCCATCTGACCGGGCTGACCCGGCTTGTTGTCGATGTCGGCAATCATCAAAATCTTGCCTTGTGCGCGAATCCGCTGCTGAATGCCCTTAATCAAGAACATATCTGGAATGCCGTGTCCGCCCGTATTCTCGCCCGTCCGCGAAATGGCACCGGTAATCAGGCCGACCAAGCCGGAACGGTGGGACCGCATAATCCGCGCCGCAGAAGACGGGATATAGCCCAAAGCGGCAATCGCTGTTTCTACTTTGGAACGGGTTTTATCGCTGACCGGCGCATCGCCGTTAATCACCCGGCTGACCGTCTTGGGAGACACTCCGGCATAAGCAGCAACATCATAAATTGTAGCCATCTTACGAACCCGCCCCGACAGGATTTCAATAATGTTACATAGGATAACACAGCAGACATCGGTGTCATACCCTTTTTTTTACAGAAACTTGATGATAATCAATCATTTCTTTTTCATTTTGCATACATTTCTTAAACAAAACCACCCCCACCACCTCCCAAAACCTGTTCAAATTTGTTAAACTACAAGCCACTACAAAAAAGCAGGAAATACCTATCTATCCTGCTTATTTTACCGTTACATACTAAGGAAACGAGATGACCGCATACTCAGACGCATGGCAGGCCTTGGAAGCCCATCATGCCGATACGCAACACGTTACCCTGCGCGAACGTTTCGCTGCAGATGCCGAACGTTTCAACAATATGCACGAAATTCTGCACGGTTTGTTATTTGATTACAGCAAAAACCGTCTGGATGAAAATACCCTTGATTTATTGTGCCAACTGGCTGAAGCAGCCGATTTGCCACAATATATGCAGGCCATGATCAACGGCGAAAAAATCAACACCAGCGAACACCGCGCCGTCCTCCACACCGCCCTGCGCCTGCCGGCCAATGCCCAACCCATTTACGTCGACGGCGAAAACATCGTGTCCAAAGTTCATCACGAACTCAACCGCACCCTCGAATTCGCACGCCAACTTTTGGACGGCACCCACGCAGGCATTACCGGCAAACCCATTACCGACTTGGTTCACATCGGCATCGGCGGCTCCGATTTAGGCCCGCGCATGGCCACACAGGCACTGCAACCCTATTGGCAAAACATCCGCGTCCACTTTGTCAGCAACTCCGATGATGCCGACCTGACCCAAACCCTTCTCGGCCTCAATCCCGAAACCACCGTATTCAGCATTGCCAGCAAATCGTTCCGCACGCCGGAAACCCTGCTCAATGCCTATGCGGCGCGTACTTGGTACCGCGATGCAGGTTTGCCCGATTCCGGCATCTACCGACACTTCTGCGCCATTTCCGCCGATGTGGCCGCAGCCCAAAACTTCGGCATCTCCCCCGACAAAGTCTTCGCCATGTCCGACTGGGTCGGCGGCCGCTACTCCGTCTGGTCGCCCATCGGCCTGCCGCTGATGGTTGCCGTCGGCGAAAAAGCGTTCCGCAAAATGCTGGCCGGTGCGCACGCGATGGATACCCATTTCTTCGAGACCCCGTTCCGCCGCAACATTCCCGTCCTGATGGCGCTCATCAACGTTTGGTACAACAACTTCCAACATTCAGACGGCCAAACCGTTGTCCCATACAGCCACAACATGCGCCTCTTTACCCCGTGGCTCAACCAGCTCGATATGGAAAGCCTCGGCAAACAGCGTACTTCAGACGGCCAACCCGTTTCCTGTACCACCGGCGGCATTGTCTTCGGTGATGAAGGCGTCAACTGCCAACACGCCTACTTCCAGCTTTTACACCAAGGCACGCGTCTGATTCCCGTCGATTTCATCGTCCCCATGACCACAATCTACGGCAACCACCGCCAACACCGCTTTACCGTTGCCAATGCCTTCGCCCAAGCCGAAGCGCTGATGAAAGGCAAAACCTTAGACGAAGTACAAGTCGAATTGGCCGCCCTGCCCCAAGACGAACGCGACCGACTTGCGCCGCAGAAAGAATTCCCCGGCAACCGCCCGAGCAACAGCCTGCTCATCGACAGCCTGACACCTTTCAACCTCGGCATGCTGATGGCGGCTTACGAACACCGAACCTTCGTTCAAGGCGTAATTTGGCGTATCAACCCCTTCGACCAATGGGGCGTGGAATACGGTAAAGAGCTGGCCAAAACCATCGAACCCGAACTCGAACGCGGCACGCCGGCACACGACAGCTCCACCAACGGTCTGATTGCCTTCTACCGCAACTGCAACGTAGCATCGAAGGCCGTCTGAAAATAAAATATCCGTAAGACAAACACTCTGCCTGTCTTACGGACATTTCAAAACTCTATCGGCTTGTTCCAACAAAAGGCCGTCTGAAACTTTATCCATTCAGTTTCAGACGGCCTCTCATTATTCGATAAAGATAACAGAAGTTCATTCGCCATATCCCCCATCTTTGCTACAATATCCCTTTTCTTTTTTATTGATTTCACTATGACAACCGCACCCCAATCCGGCACTTGGCGCAAGATTTTCTCGCGCAGTATGCTGATTTGTATCTTTACAGGCTTCACTTCGGGGCTGCCGCTTTATTTTCTGATCAACCTGATTCCGGCATGGTTGCGCAGCGAACACGTCGATTTGAAAACCATCGGCCTGATGGCACTTATCGGGCTGCCTTTCACTTGGAAATTTATCTGGTCTCCCGTCATTGATTTGGTCAGATTACCTTTTTTAGGACGGCGGCGCGGCTGGATGCTGGTGACACAAATTGGTTTGCTGCTGGCCTTGCTCATTTACGCCTTCCTAAATCCTGCCCAGCATTTATATGTAATTATGGGCTTATCGTTGGTGGTCGCCTTTTTTTCTGCCAGCCAAGATATTGTATTGGATGCATTTCGCCGCGAAATTTTGTCAGATGAAGAATTAGGCTTAGGCAACTCTATCCACGTCAATGCCTACCGTATCGCCGCTTTAGTACCCGGCTCGCTCAGCTTGATTTTGGCCGACTTGATGCCTTGGCACAACGTATTCATCATTACTGCACTATTTATGCTGCCCGGTCTGCTGATGACCTTGTTTTTAGCCAAAGAGCCTGACATTCCACCATCTGTGTCGCGTACATTTGCCCAAACGGTTTCCGACCCTTTCAGTGAGTTCTTCTCCCGCAAGGGCATCAAACAAGCCATATTGGTATTGCTGTTTATCTTCCTCTACAAACTGGGCGACAGTATGGCGACTTCCCTGGCAACGCCGTTTTATCTGGACATGGGCTTCAGCAAAACCGACATCGGCCTCATTGCCAAAAATGCCGGTTTATGGCCTGCCGTCATTGCCGGTATTGTAGGCGGCATTTGGATGTTGAAACTCGGTATCAACAGGGCTTTGTGGGTTTTCGGCGTGGCACAATGGGTTACTATTCTAGGCTTTGCCTGGCTGGCGGGTTTCGGTAAATTTGAAACCATTACCCTGACGGAACAAATGATGCTTGCCGCCGTGATTGGTGCGGAAGCGGCAGGCGTAGGCCTGGGTACGGCGGCATTTGTCGCCTATATGGCCCGTGAAACCAATCCTGCTTTCACGGCCACACAATTGGCCCTCTTTACCAGCCTGTCAGCCGTTCCCCGTACATTTATCAATGCTTCGGCAGGCTATCTGATTGAAGCGATGGGTTACTTCAATTTCTACTGGCTGTGTTTTGCCCTGGGCATACCCGGCATGTTGCTGCTGTTTAAAGTGGCACCATGGAATGGTCAAAAAGTGAGTAACTAGATTGCCAGTCTAAAACTTCTAGCAAAACAAAAGGCCGTCTGAATGTTCAGACGGCCTTTATCATACAAAAACTTTATTCTGCTTCAGGTTTGACAGTGCTGCGGACATCGCCGCTTTTTTCTTTATGTTTCAAAACAGCGCGGTCGAGCTTGTCCATCAAAACATCAATCGCGGCGTACATATCCTGTTCAATCGCTTCAACGTGCAAATCTTTACCTGCCAGATGGACATCGGCTTCGGCTTTTTGGCTGACTTTTTCCACCGAGAGCGTGATGGTCACGGAAATGATGTTGTCGGCGTGGCGGCTGATTCGTGCCAACTTGTCGGAAACGTAGTTTTTGATGGCTTCGGTAACATCAAAATTCAGACCGGTGATTTTCAGATTCATGATACAGCTCCTTCGGTTGGTTAGTCCGTCAAAACGGATCGGAATATATCTACTCGGTAAATTTTCGTTTGTGTGCCGGCGGGATGTCTAATGATTCTCTATATTTAGCCACTGTACGTCTGGCGATTTCAATGCCGCGTTGTTTTAATAATTTGACGAGGACCTCGTCCGAATAAGGTTTGCTGCTGTCTTCGCTTTCAATCAGCTGGCTCAAGACAGCTTTGATTGCGCCTTGGCTGAACCCTTCGCCCTCATCGTCGGCATTGACTGCCTGTGTGAAGAAATAGCGTAACGCAAACAGGCCGCGCGGGCAAGACAAATATTTCTGATTGGCGGCGCGCGAAATGGTGCTTTCCGCCAAACCCAATTCGGCGGCGGCATCTTTCATCAGCATGGGCGACAGGCCGATTTCGCCGAAGATGAAAAAATCTTCCTGATTTTTGACAATATACTCGGCAAGGCGGAGGACTGTGCTTTTGCGCAATTCCAAAGAATCAATGCGCTGTTTGGCTTCGCTGATTTTTTCCTTCCACTCCGGCGCACCCTCTTCCGCCGATTTCATCAGGTTGCAATATTCCTGATTGAGCTGCAGCTTCGGCCAAGCCGCTTCGTTGCTGATGACTTCCCAGCCGTCCTTGCCCTCTCTCACCCAAACGTCAGGCTGAATATAAGGCGTAGGGGTGGCAGAAGCGAAGCCGTAAGCCGGATAAGGATTCAAGCCGGCAATCATATCGAGTGCGGCTTCTATGGTTTCACTGTCGGCCTGGGGATAAAGTTTGCGGAAACGCAGAACGTTTTGTTTGCGGTTTTTGCCCAAATCTTGAAGCGAACTTTGCACCAAATGCGCGGCCATTTGTCTGGCCGGAGAAGCCGGCAAACGCATCAGCTGCAGCATGAGCGACTCGGTCAAATCGGCCGCCGCCACGCCGGGCGGGTCAAAGGTTTGCAATATATCCAGCGCATTTTGCAGGGCTTCTTCGTCCAGCATCCATTCCAACGGCGTGTGGTCGATGATTTCTTCAAGGCTGTCGGTGAGGTAGCCTTGTTCGTCTAAAAAATCAATCAAGACATGAACATAGGCCGCTTCCACTTGCGAAAGCGGATGCTCGCACACTTGAGCATGCAGATAGTGTTTGAAATCCTCTTCTTCGGCGATGTTGCTCCAAATATCTTCGGCATCGTCGCCGCCCAACTGCTGACCTGCGCGCGGCATGGTGACGGCACGGTTGAGCCCGCTATCGGCAAACTCATCGGTTTCCGGACGCTCAAGCAGAGGATTGTCCGACAACCAGTCTTCCACTTCGCGCTCAAGCTCAAGACCCGACATCTGCAAAATGCGCAGAGACTGTTGCAGCCGCTGGTTGAGCTGCTGGGTCTGTTTGAGTTTAAGGACGAGTGAAGACATAGTGTTTGATTCGAAATGTATGGATAGTTTTTCAGACGGCCTTTATACGGCAGGCCGTCTGAAAGATTAGTTTATCGGTATTATATTTGTATTTTTAGTGATTATTCCAATATTTATAGCCGCCCTTAATCGAAATGAGGGCTTCATATACCGTCAAATATGCATTCAATATTTGAAATTTTCACCCAAGTAAACCGAACGGACTTGTTCATTGTTAACCAAGTCATCCGGCTTGCCTGAAGCCAATACCGTACCGTCGCTGATGATGTAGGCACGGTCGCAGATGCTGAGGGTTTCGCGCACGTTGTGGTCGGTAATCAATACGCCGATACCGCGTGATTTGAGGAACTCGATGATTTTCTGAATATCGATGACGGCAATCGGGTCAACGCCGGCAAAAGGTTCGTCCAACAAAATGAAACGAGGCTGCATGGCCAACACGCGTGCGATTTCGACACGGCGGCGTTCGCCACCGGACAAAGACGGCGCAGGGTTGTTGCGCAGGCGTTCGATGTTCAAATCGGCCAACAGTTTTTCAAGTTCGGCATCGATGCGGCTTTTGTCCTTCATGCTGATTTCCAAAATGGCGCGGATATTTTGTTCCACGGTCATTTTGCGGAAAATCGAGGCTTCCTGCGGCAGATAGCCGACGCCGAGGCGGGCGCGCTCGTGAATGGGCAGGTGGCGCAATTCTTGTCCGTCCAGCATCACGCTGCCTGCATCGGCGGCAATCAGGCCGACTATCATGTAAAAGCTGGTGGTCTTACCCGCGCCGTTGGGGCCGAGCAGGCCGATGACTTCGCCGCTTTCGATTTCAAGGGAGAAGCTTTTGACGACTTGGCGTTTTTTGAAACTTTTTTGCAGGTTTTGAACCACAAGACGGCTGTTGTTTGCGCTCATATTCTGTTGACTTTCGATATTGATCTCAGGCCGTCTGAACCTTTTTCAGACGGCCTTTTTGTGTGTTTTCTTATTTGTTTTTCTGCGTGCTGGACGGCTGGATGACCACACTGACGCGGCCGGATTTCGCGGCGGATTTCACACCGGATTTGGCGCTGCCGTTGATGGTGTAAACCTCGGTTTTAGTGTTGTAAGTGATGACCGCACCTTCGGCCACATCGCCGCCGCGCTGTACTTTGGCATTGCCGGACAGGGTAACGAGGTTGGCTGCGGAAGAATACGTCACGGTATTGGCTTGGCCGTTGACCACGCCTTTGCCGCCGTCCAACTCTTGGCTGAATTTGACGGGCGAGCCGGTGGCTTTCATCAACTGCTCGCTTTTGTCGTTGCGCGAAACGGTTACGCTGCCGGCACGGATATTGAGCGTGCCTTGTTTGATGATGACGTTACCGGAAAAGGTAGTGCTTTGGTTGTTTTGGTCAAGCGAGCCTTGGTCGGCTTCGATTTGAATCGGCTGCTTGCTGTCGCTTTGCAGGGCAAAGGCCGGGCTGGCGGCAAAAACGGCAACAAGGGCTAAGGTTTTACAAATTTTTTGTATCATAAATTGTGGCTTTCACTTTGGAAGGGAAATTCAGCAAACCAGTTTTGTGGTCATAAGTCATGCCGTTTGCCTGACCACCGGACTGTCCGTATTGGAAAGTAACCGGGCTGTCGGTATGGGCGTATTGTGCTTCGGTATCGACATTCAAACGTTCGGTTTTGACGATGCCGGCCAAACGCTTGGCATCTGCCGCTTTGTTTAAGACAACATTTTGTTCAAAAACGACTTTTTTGTTTTGGATATTGTACACGGCCTTGTCGCTGCCGACTTCGTACAACAGGCTGCCGTCGCGGTAAAACGAAAGATGAGGTTTGTCCAAATGCACATCCGCGCTATTGGGATATTGAACGGCATCGGCCGCGCTCAGGTTTTCTTTCAGACGGCCTTCTTGGTCAAAACGTTTGCCGTTGATGCCTTTCATCGAATATTGCGGCTCATTCGGATTGAGGACGACTTCTTCGACCTGCACTTCGCTGATGCGGCCGAGCCACGCCGCCAGTGCGCCGAGTGAAACGGCCAACACCAGCGGAAAGGCGATTCCGTAACGCCATCTGATTTTCATCGTACATACTCTTTCAAAGCAGGTTCAAGCGTACCTTGCGCCTGCATAATCAAATCGCACACTTCACGCACCGCGCCTGCGCCGCCGGAACGTCGGGTTACATAATGGGCGTATTGCAAAGTAAACCAATGCGCTTCGGGGACGGCAACCGCCAATCCGCAACGCACCATCACGGGCAAATCGACAACATCGTCGCCGACAAAGGCGCACTCATGCTCCTCCACGCCGGCCTGTTCGCGCAATTGGGCGTAAGCGGCACGTTTGTCGTGAATGCCTTTGAAGTAATAGTTGATACCGAGCTGCTTCACGCGGATACCGACGGAAGGCGCATCGCGGCCAGTAATAATCGCCGTTTGCACGCCGCTGGCCTGAAGCATTTTCAAACCGTGTCCGTCCAAAGTGTGGAACGATTTAATTTCTTCGCCGTTGTCACGGATAAAAATGCGGCCGTCGGTCAAAACGCCGTCCACATCCAGTATCAGCAGTTTGATGCCTGAAGCGCGTTGTTGCAGGTCGGAAGAGAGGTTTTGCATAAGGTTTCCTTATTTCAGACGGCCTATTCTAGCATAAGGCCGTCTGAAAACGTTTTTGCCGTCGATTCAGACAATTCGTGCCATCAATAAATCGTGCATGTTCAGCGCGCCAATCAGTACGCCGTTTTCTTCGACCACCAGCAAACCGTTCACATGGCCGCTTTGCATGGCTTTCAAGGCTTCGGTGGCCAGGCGGTCGGCAGAGATGGTTTTCGGCGAAGCGTGCATGATGTCGTCCACTTTCAAACCGGCAAAGCTGTCGCGTTCTTGAAACAGACGGCGCAAGTCGCCATCGGTAAATACGCCTTTCAGACGGCCTTCGGCATCGGTTACCGCCAACATTCCCAAGCCTTTTTCACTCATGCGGACAATGGCCTCTTTCAACGGCGTGCCCAACAAAACGGCAGGCAGGGCTTCGTCTTTGTGCATAATATCCGCCACGCGCAACAGCAGGCGTTTGCCCAAGCTGCCGGCCGGATGGCTTAAAGCAAAATCGTCGGGCGTGAACGCGCGTGCGCGCAACAACACAACCGCCAGCGCATCGCCCAAGGCCATTACGGCGGTCGTGCTGGAAGTCGGCGCAAGGCCGAGCGGACAGGCTTCTTTGGAAACCGCCGCGGTAATATGGATATCGGCATGACGCGCCATGGTGGAAGCCGGATGGGCAGTGATGCAGATAAGCGTGATGTTTTTGCGTTTCAACGCCGGAATAATCGCCGCAATTTCATCGCTTTCGCCGGAATTGGAAATGGCAACCACGACATCGTGGTCCACAATCATGCCCAAATCGCCGTGCGCCGCTTCGGCAGGGTGGACGAAAAACGCAGGCGTTCCGGTCGAAGCCATGGTTGCCGCCATTTTGCGGCCGATGTGTCCGGACTTGCCCATACCAGTAATGACGACCCTGCCCTTGCAGTGCAACAACGCTTCCGCCGCACGGACAAAATCATGGTCCAAAGCCGCCGCAATTTCACGCAAACCTTCGGCTTCCGTATCCAATACATCGCGCGCCCAGTCGAGATAAAGTGTGTTTTCCGCCATCAAAGCCACCTTTCGTGCTTGAATTTAGGTTTGTTTTGCCCAAATTAATCGGCTGTAAACTGTTCAAATTCATCGAATCGGCGTAGCATTACCGCCACTTCACAAACAAACCTATTATGTAAAAGGAATCAGAGATGACTATTTTATCGGACGTTAAAGCATTAGGACAACAAATCTGGTTGGACAACCTCTCCCGTTTGCTGGTACAAAGCGGCGAATTGGCCGAAATGCTCAAACAGGGCGTGTGCGGCGTAACTTCCAATCCTGCCATTTTCCAAAAAGCCTTTGCAGGCGATGCCCTGTACGCCGACGAAGTAGCCGCGCTCAAACAGCAAGACCTGACCCCGAAACAACGCTACGAAACCATGGCGGTTGCCGACGTACAAGCCGCTTGCGACGTATGCCTTGCCGAACACGAATCCACCGGCGGCAAAACCGGCTTCGTCAGCCTCGAAGTTTCGCCCGAATTATCCAAAGACGCGCAAGGCACGGTTGAAGAAGCGCGCCGCCTGCACGCCGCCATCGGCCGTAAAAATGCCATGATTAAAGTACCGGCAACCGACGAAGGCATCGAAGCGCTTGAAACCCTCGTTTCAGACGGCATCAGCGTCAACCTGACCCTGCTTTTCTCCCGTGCCCAAACCCTCAAAGCCTATGCGGCCTACGCGCGCGGCATTGCCAAACGTTTGGAGGCGGGACACGACGTTTCCCATATCCACGTTGTCGCCAGCTTCTTTATTTCCCGTGTCGATGCTGCGTTGGACGCCACCCTGCCCGACCACCTCAAAGGCAAAGTCGCCATCGCGCTGGCCAAAGCCGCCTATCAAGATTGGGCGCAATACTTCGGCAGCAGCGAATTTGCCGCACTTGCCGAAAAAGGTGCCAACCGCGTACAACTTTTGTGGGCATCCACCGGCGTGAAAAACCCTGCCTATCCTGACACGTTGTACGTTGACAGCCTGATTGGCGCCCATACCGTCAACACCGTTCCCGATGCGACACTCAAAGCCTTTATCGACCACGGCACCGCCAAAGCCACATTGACCGAAGGTGTGGACGAAGCCCAAGCGCAGCTTGCCGAAACCGCCAAACTTGGCATTGATGTCGAAACTTTGGCAACGCGTTTGCAGGAAGACGGTTTGAAACAATTTGAAGATGCTTTCGCCAAACTACTGGCTCCCTTGGCTTAAGCGGATTGAACAGACGGCCGAGAAACTTAAATCATTTTGAAAAGTCTCAGGCCGTCTGAAACCCAAATTCGGGCGTGTACGGCACGCCCTTTTCTATCACGATTTAAATACCGTGCAGGCATACCGCCCCTGCCCTACACAAACACCCTGCCATGTATATAGGACGTTTCGCCCCCAGCCCTACCGGCCTGCTTCATATCGGCTCCCTGCTGACCGCCGTCGCCTCCTATGCCGACGCGCGCGCCCATCAGGGCAAATGGCTGGTCCGCATTGAAGACCTTGACCCCCCTCGCGAAATGCCCGGCGCCGCTGCCGACATTTTGCGCACGCTTGAGGCTTTCGGTTTTGAGTGGGACGGCGAAGTCGCCTATCAAAGCCGCCGTTACGGCCTGTATCAAGACACACTCGACCGCCTCAAAGCAGCCGGGCTGGTGTATCCCTGCTATTGCAGCCGCAAAGACTGGCAGGCGGCGGCAACTCAGGGCGCAGACGGATTTGTGTACAACGGCCGTTGCCGCGTTCCTCAGCAAAGACCCGACACGCAAAACAAAACGCCGGCATGGCGCATTCAAGTTCCCAATCGCGTGATCGGTTTTTCAGACGGCATTGTCGGGCATTACGCACAAAATCTGGCACACGACATCGGCGATTTTGTCCTGCTTCGCGCCGACGGCTATTGGGCCTATCAGCTTGCCGTGGTTGCCGACGATGCCGATCAAGGCATAACGCATATTGTCCGTGGTCAGGACTTGCTCGTTTCCACGCCGCGCCAAATCTATCTGCAACAATGCCTCGGCGTTCCCACGCCGTCCTACGCCCACCTGCCGCTATTAACCAACAACCAAGGGCAAAAATGGTCGAAACAAACCCTTGCCCCGGCTTTGGATTTGAATCAAAAAGAACAACTCCTCCGCCAAGTCCTGACCTACCTCAACCTACCCGAAGCACCCGCCGTAAACCGGCCGCAAGAATTACTCGATTGGGCGGTGGCGCACTGGCAAATGAGCAAAATCCCAAAATCGTCCATTATCACGAAATAAATTAGCACGATTACAACAAAATTACTCTAGGTATTACAATATTTCATAAAATTATGTAAGTAATCTTCAGATTCATTCCAAATCACGCCCAAGAAGCGAAAAATCATGTATATTTTAAAAATTTCCTAAAATTGTTGCGAAGTGATAATTTCAAGATTGCAACAACATACGGCTGGCGCGTTATTGAGGATGACAAAGCGCGGCAGATCTCCCACGATACAACAAAAAGAAATACCGCTATGCCAAGTGCCATTATTGTAGAAGACGAAGTATTAGCAGCAGAACGCTTGCGTGTATTATTGGAAGAATGCAATGTCGTACTGCTCAACGTCTTTCACCATGCCATGCCAGCATTGGAGTGGCTGAGTGTCCACGAAGTCGACATCGTCTTTGCCGACATCGGCATGCCGGAAATTGACGGTCTCGAGTTTGTCGAACGCATTAAGCGTACCGCCAAACGCCAGCCGGAAATTGTATTCACCACAGCCTACGAAGAACACGCCCTGCGCGCGTTTGAGCTGGCTGCCGCAGACTATCTGCTCAAACCAATCAAAATGACCCGCCTGCAAACCGCGCTTGACCGCATCATCGAGAAAAACCGCGAAAAAGCAGACAGTTTCACCCATTTCAAAGTGTACAACCGCGAGCGCATGGTTGAAATCCCCTGGCAACAGGCGCGTTATCTGATGGCGGAACACAAAACCGTCTATCTGTTTACCGGCGACGGTCAAAGCTTCGAATTACCGAAAACATTGGTTTACTGGGAAGAATTACTGGGTGACAAAGTCATCCGCATCCACCGCAACGCCCTCGTCTTCCGCCACACCCTCGACAGCCTGATTCGATTGGACGATGACGAAAACGACGAATACGCATCCACATGGGGCGCAAAAATTCTCGATATCCCGACCCCGTTGCCCGTCAGCCGCCGACAACTGTCCACCCTGCGGAAAATCATTAAAAACAGCATCTAAATGTTCTCTTTGACTCGCTCTTTTTAAATCAAAGGCCGTCTGAAAATATCTTTTCAGACGGCCTTTTAACTTCTCAGCCAAATAGTAGAAAATTAAAAAAGAATAGCCCAAGTCTGTCGTTTAGCTCTATCAAGCTTTCAATTTGATCAAACCTTGTTATATCCACAAACAAGGTTTTCTATTTTTTTAATCCAATTTCTCTCAATTACTACCACTCAACAGAAAAGGCCGTCTGAAACATTCAGACGGCCTCGATACTCAAGCCTTACCGATTAAAAGAACAATTCACGCCAGCTGATGCGTTTGAGTCCGCATTTCCGGCCTTCTACTTTCAGACTGTGCATCTTATCAGAGTTGGTCAACAGACTGCGCTCGGCTTGGGTTGCAAAACATTTATTGTTTGGCACGCTCGGCGTAGCGTTCAACTCTTTATCCGTGCCCGTGCCGCCGCTATCGCCATCGGCGGTTACCGGAGAATCATCAGCCTTAGAGCCATTCAGATAAGTAAAGTTGACCACACCGTCAAACACCATACCGCTGGCGTAATAGACTTGACCGTTGTTTTCACGTTTGATGAATTGGCGGTTTTTATCGGAAATACGCGCATCACGCAAACCCAAACGGCCGCCGTTTTCAGCATTTACACCCAGAATAATCGTTTTCGCAGTCGTTTGTGTGGACGTACTGTCCGGCAAACAAACATCGGTACTGGAAGAGTCAGTATGAATTGTTTTGGTTTCATACTTGCGGATGGTCACGACGGCTGTACGCAAAATCATCGTCGGTTTGACAGTCACACGTTCATTCGGATCTAAAGTCAGACTCCAGCCTTTTTTACCTTCACCAACCTTATTATCGCCGACGTAAATGTGTTCACCGTCACTTTCTCTGGTTTGCTGTTCCAACTCACTGCTGTTTGCCAAAACTGCTTTATCAGATACATCATCGTAAATACCGTAAACGGCATTGATTTGACCGTTGGTATTATTCAATTCATTCTGATAAATCTCGCTACCCGTACCAAAAATAACGACATACTTATCTTTACTGCGGCGCGATACCGCAGGCGCAGACGTAATCGGTTGATTACCCGAGCCTTGGAAGATCATTTGCGCAGACCATTCAGACGGCGTTTCGCCACTCAAGTCAAAGCGGAACATATTGCCGTAACGGTCGCCGGCATAAGCAATATCGACAATACCGTCAAAATCGGTATCTACTAAAGTAGGGGTAGAGAGGCCGCCTTTACCATTGGGTGCAGGAATTTTAGCCAAGAGTTCACCGGCTTTAGAAGAAGAAACATTAGTGCCAGTATTTTTCGTCCCAGCCTCTTTGCCTGTCATATCATAGACATATAAAGCCGTTTCATTATCGGCACTGTTCACATCTTCAGTACGATAGCCGCTGGCCAAGAAGCCTGCATAACGCACATTCGATTCCAGATTAACCGGAGTAGCATTGCGTTTAATGGAAACACGGCCGATTTGTGTCGAACCAATGGTATAGCCCAACTTATTGCCAGAGCCTTTTTCTGTTTCAAACAAAAGTACAGTCGTATTCCAAACACTACGATCACTGTTCGCCACTGCACCGATATTCAACGCATACGCACCGCGTCCACCCTGACCCATCGCACCAAACATAAAGGTTTGCTTATCAGGTGTTTGGCGGAGAACAAAGCCACCATTGACCATATAGCGGTGTGGCGTGCTGGAGCCGTAACCATCGCGAGCGACATCCTTCAGAACCTTGCCCAAAGTTGTCGCTTGGCCTTGATCGTCCTCGCGTTCCATGCCTGCCGGAATATAGCTGAGTTTCAAGTCATAAGGATTGCTAGGCGTATCATTACGGAAAATATGTACCATGCCGTCATTGGCAGCGGCGACCAAAAACTCTTGACGGCCTTTATCCTTATTCCCAATAGCAGCAACCGAACCATCTAAGATATCGCCCAAATTACGTTCATCTTTATTTGGATCATTAGGGTCAGTCGGACGGATGCGATAAGACTGGTTATAACCTTTTGCCTCTGCATCCGCTTTGATGGTTTCATCACTACCTGCTCGGCCAGTCCATTTCAGCAATGCATTTTTCCATTCCAACTTATCTTTCGCACTGCCGTCTGAAATGCCAAAATCGGCATTTGAAGCCTCATTATCTGCAACGCTATCGATGAAATAGGTTTTCCTGCCATCATTAACCAAAGTAAGGCGGTTATTAAATGATGGCTGGTCAAACTTTGTCGTATTGATAGGCGTACCATCGCGGTTTAATTTATAAAACCGCAACTGACTGCTCCAAGAGCCGGTATTCAAATGAACCGTTGCCGCCATATCGGGAATACCGCTACTGGTCGTTGCCGGTGCGGTTGAAGATGCTCCTTCAAATTTCGTATTTTTGCTGTCATTTTCAATATTATCGACGATGGTTTTAAAGGCTTCAAGCAAATCTTCTTTTTTCGTGGCATTAAAATACCAGTCTGGACGGCTTGCACCCTTTTCTAGATATTCTCGTCCGACCTCAGAGATCCCCTCACCAAAGCCCACAGTAAAAGTCTGTACCAATTGTTTGCTGTAATCTACGCCTTTGGGATCGCTTGGATCACCATCCCAGCTCTTACCGGCATCATCTAAGCCGTCTTTTGCTGTTTTGATGTCTTTTTCTGCCAAAGTCCGGCTAAAGAAACGCAGACCGCGTTTTTCATCTTTATAGTTTCTATCCCAATAAGGAACAATGATTTCGCCGGCAGCTACCCATATATTTCTCTTATAAAAAGGACTATACTCACGCGCATATTTGCTAGATTGACATAACAATTTTCTTTCGTTCTCAGGTAAGAATGACTCATATTGATAAATTGGAAAATCAAAATATCCTTTGAATCCATGCCTATCGTCAAATAATTTACCTAGCCCATATGCATCATCAATAGTCTTCACTTCAGACGGCCCAAAATATTGGTATGCAAGTGTATTTGCACTACGTTCAATACGATGGTAATAGTTTGAATAGTAATAATCCCGATCATAGTTGAAGTTAGTATTACGAGATAAGCGAGGATCTTCGCCTGGAACCTGGTTACTACAACTCATATTGGCATCACCGTCCGACATCACAATCACATAAGACTTCTGACAACGGTATTTGATGTTGGGCATCACAAAGTTTTTGACTACTTCATAGTAGCGACGTGTGATTGGCGTAGCATGGCCGGGATCAATACCATCTACCCTCCTTTGAACATCCTTCCAATCATCGGTAAAACCCTCCTCATCTAGAGTATCAGTACGACCATTGTTATGCAGAGTTTGCAAACCCCACTGGAATCGTTGTTTTTCGCCATACTCTTTCAATACCGATTTTAGGGCCTCCTTAGTAATCGTTATTCTTTTATCAGCCCATACAGATGTTTCCTTACCTTGTACATTCCATTGCATACTGCCCGAGTCATCAATCAAAAACATAATATTGTGTTTGACTTTGGGTTGGCCGCTGACGGCAGTTTCGTTTTGCAGGTAAAACGGGACTTTGGCAAATTGCTGCGTATTTGCCTGAACGGAAAAGCTGATAAGCGCTAAAGCAGAAGCGACGCTTGCATGAATGAGGCGATGGCGGCCTGATGGAGCGTTTTGCATAATGTGTTCTTTTTTCATCGGATAATCTCAGCTAAAAATGACATTGTTTTTATTTTTTATAAGGCTACGATTTTAGCATAAACAACCTGTTCCATGTTTGATTCAGCTGAATTTCCCTACGCCTGCATTTCAAACACAACAAAAATGAAACAATCTGCCTGATCAGTTTTCAGACGGCCAGACTGGATATTTAGTTCAACCTTACTCATCAAGCATTCCAAAAGCAAGGGGTTGTCCCATAAAGGCAAAACATTTTTAAATTATCGACTCCTTGCTCTATGCTTGAAATTCCTATCATTTTGACTTAAAATACACTGCTTCTACGGCATAGACCGCTATGTCTGAAAAAGCACGTTACACAGCAAAATCAAAGCTGCGGAGCGTGTTTTTTTTTAGCCGAGATTTCCGAAGGCTGTCTTTTTTGTAAACAATTTTATTTTTCAGACGGCCCGACCCATTTTTTTCGAACCGACCATCATCAGGCAAACAGGATTCCATCATGACCACTCCGGCTCTTCTCGTTCTCGCTGACGGCAGCGTATTTCACGGCACATCAATCGGTTACGAAGGTTCGACTTCCGGCGAAGTCGTGTTCAACACTTCCATGACCGGCTATCAAGAAATCCTGACCGACCCTTCCTACTGCAAACAAATCGTTACCCTCACCTACCCCCACATCGGCAATACCGGCACCAACGCCGAAGACGAAGAAAGCCGCAGCGTTTATGCCGCAGGCTTGATTATCCGCGACCTACCGCTCTTGCACAGCAACTTCCGCGCCTCCGAAAGCCTGCACGACTATTTGGTACGCAACAAAACCGTCGCCATCGCCGACATCGACACCCGCCGCCTGACCACCCTGTTGCGCGAAAAAGGCTCGCAAGGCGGTGCAATCTTGACCGGTGCAGATGCCACCGTTGAAAAAGCACAAGAACTGATTGCCGCATTCGGCAGCATGGTCGGCAAAGACTTGGCCAAAGAAGTTTCCTGCACAGAAACTTACGAATGGACCGAAGGCGAATGGGAATTGGGCAAAGGTTTCGTTACCCCTGCCGAACAGCCTTACCACGTCGTCGCCTACGATTTCGGCGTCAAAACCAACATCCTGCGCATGCTTGCCTCACGCGGCTGCCGCCTGACCGTCGTTCCGGCTCAAACCAGCGCGGAAGATGTCTTGGCACTCAATCCTGACGGCGTATTCCTGTCCAACGGCCCCGGCGACCCCGAGCCTTGCGACTACGCCATCAAAGCCGTACAAAAACTGATGGAAAGCGGCAAACCGATTTTCGGCATTTGCTTGGGACACCAGCTGATCAGCCTCGCCATTGGCGCGAAAACCCTGAAAATGCGCTTCAGCCACCACGGCGCCAACCACCCGGTACAAGATTTGGACAGCGGCAAAGTCGTCATTACCAGCCAAAACCACGGCTTCGCCGTCGATGCAGACACCCTGCCCGCCAACGCACGCATTACCCACAAATCCTTGTTTGACAACACCTTGCAAGGCATCGAACTGACCGACAAACCCGTGTTCTGCTTCCAAGGTCACCCGGAAGCCAGCCCCGGCCCGCAGGATGTCGGCTATCTGTTCGACAAATTCATTGACAATATGAAAGCGGCGAAGCAATAAAGCGAATTTTTCAGACGGCCGTCAAATCCGGCAGGCCGTCTGAAAATCAAGCAGTTCAAAACCCTGTAACTCAAGTCAGAAAGGAAACTCCCATGACTGAAAAACAAATGCGCATCCTCTCCGTAGTCGCCACCCTGGCCGCCGTCGGTATGTACGTTTCTTATATCCCGCAAATCCAAAACAACCTTGCCGGCAACCCCGGCTCGCCGTTGCAACCCCTCGTCGCCGCCATCAACTGCACATTATGGTTTGCCTACGGCTTTTTGAAAGAAAAACGCGACTACCCCATCATACTGGCAAACGCCCCCGGTATCATTTTGGGTTTGATTACGTTTGTCACTAGTTTTTAAGGAAGTTTTCAGACGGCCTGTGCAACATAAAAACGCAAAAGGTCGTCTGAAAAAGAATGCCCGAAATATCAACAGCAGGAATTTTTCAGGCGGCCTTTATCGCAAGGCATATGGAACAAACGCCGCGAGCGTTTTTTCAGACGACCTTTGAACCCGTCGATAGGGTGTGTGCCGCAAGGTACGCACGCGGTGGGTTGAGGTTGCAGGGAAAATGGAGAACGCGTGCGTGCGTACCGCACACACCCTACATGCGGGCTATGGCTTACTCTCAAGAAGAGTCAACTAATTTTCAGATAACTTTTAAAGCAATAAAAGATCATTCAACTCTATATATACATTACTGCATCTTAAAGACTTATCATGATTACTTTAAAAAAAGATAGAAACTTAGTTTACATAAAAAACTGGTCTGACTTAGAAGAAATGGCTGGTTTTAGAAGAGAGATAAATCCAGAAGAAACCAAATTAAAAGAAATTATAGGTCAGTATAGTGGAGAACATGGAAAAGTTATATGTGGATTGAAAAATTGCCACACCCAACATCAAAATGGTTACATTGTAGTATCTACTGATGGACATATTACAAATATTGGAAAAGATTGTGGTGAAAAATATTTTGGGGTTGATTTTAAAACTATGTCATCGAAATTAACTCAAGATATCAAAGACTACACTAATCGAGAAGAATTACATACCTTCAATTTAAACAACTTAAATGAATGGTGTGAGACACGACTTAAAATTGCAAAAAATATTAATCGATATATTAGTCAATTAAGAGATGGCAAAGAAATTCCGGAAACTGTTCGAAAAAAAATTTCAAAAATGTCTAGAGATAGGACTTATCAAATAACAATTGAAAGAGAACTGACAGAAAAAGAAAAAGCTATCTACGAAAATATAGGTAGGACCGGAATTAAATATATCGAAGAAAATATAGCTACAGTTTCTGGTATAGAAGCAATGTATGATCAGAATAATTTAAAACTTCTAATTACTGATACACTAAAAAAATTTATAGAAAATTTCCCAATAGATAAAATTGATTTATTATCATCCAAAGACTTAGCATATTGGGCAAAGGAAGTAAAAGAAATTCCAAATTTAAAAAATAAAATAGATACCGCCATTAAATTTTGCGTTAATTTCCTAACCTTTGAGAATTTATTGCCATTTGAAAAAATTATTGAGAAACAGGAGGAAGTTGCAGAATGGCATAACTTTCTCAATTCATTGAAAACATTACCTTCAGTTAAAATAGATTAACTTTAGACTTAATCCAACAGGAAACATCATGCCTAAACGTACCGACCTAAAATCCATCCTTATCATCGGCGCCGGCCCTATCGTTATCGGTCAGGCCTGCGAATTTGACTATTCGGGCGCACAGGCCTGCAAAGCCTTGCGTGAAGAAGGCTATAAAGTCATTCTGGTGAATTCCAACCCCGCCACCATCATGACCGACCCTGAAATGGCGGATGTTACCTACATCGAGCCGATTATGTGGCAGACGGTGGAGAAGATTATCGCCAAAGAGCGTCCTGATGCGATTCTGCCCACGATGGGCGGTCAGACTGCGCTGAACTGTGCGCTGGATTTGGCGCGCAACGGCGTGTTGGCGAAATACAATGTTGAATTAATCGGTGCAACCGAAGACGCGATTGACAAGGCGGAAGACCGCGGCCGCTTTAAAGAAGCGATGGAAAAAATCGGTTTGTCTTGCCCGAAATCTTTTGTCTGCCACACCATGAACGAGGCTTTGGCAGCGCAAGAACAGGTCGGCTTCCCTACTCTGATTCGCCCTTCTTTCACCATGGGCGGTTCGGGCGGCGGCATTGCCTACAACAAAGACGAGTTTTTGGCGATTTGCGAACGCGGTTTTGATGCATCGCCTACTCATGAGTTGCTGATTGAGCAATCCGTTCTCGGCTGGAAAGAGTACGAAATGGAAGTTGTACGCGATAAAAACGACAACTGCATCATCATTTGCTCGATTGAAAACTTCGACCCGATGGGCGTGCATACCGGCGACTCCATCACTGTTGCACCTGCACAAACATTGACCGACAAAGAATACCAAATCATGCGTAATGCTTCGTTGGCAGTATTGCGCGAAATCGGCGTGGATACCGGCGGCTCAAACGTTCAGTTTGCAGTAAACCCTGAAAACGGCGAGATGATTGTCATTGAGATGAACCCGCGCGTAAGCCGTTCTTCCGCGTTGGCATCTAAAGCAACCGGCTTCCCGATTGCGAAGGTGGCGGCGAAACTGGCTGTCGGTTTTACGCTGGACGAGTTGCGCAACGACATTACCGGCGGCCGCACCCCAGCTTCGTTCGAGCCTTCTATCGACTATGTCGTGACCAAAATCCCGCGTTTTGCGTTTGAAAAATTCCCCGCTGCAGACGACCGCCTGACCACGCAGATGAAATCGGTGGGCGAAGTAATGGCGATGGGCCGTACCATTCAAGAAAGCTTCCAAAAAGCCCTGCGCGGTTTGGAAACCGGCTTGTGCGGCTTCAACCCTCGCAGCGAAGACAAAGCGGAAATCCGCCGCGAACTGGCCAACCCTGGCCCTGAACGTATGCTGTTTGTGGCAGACGCGTTCCGCGCGGGCTTCACGCTGGAAGAAATCCACGAAATCTGTGCCATCGACCCTTGGTTCTTGGCGCAAATCGAAGACTTGGTAAAAGAAGAAAAATCGGTTTCAGACGGCCAGTTGCAAGACTTGGATTATGCTGCTTTACGTCGTCTGAAACGCAAAGGCTTCTCTGACAAACGTTTGGCACAATTGTTGAACGTAAGCGAAAAAGAAGTCCGCGAACACCGCTACGCGCTGAAACTGCATCCAGTTTACAAACGCGTCGATACCTGTGCCGCCGAGTTTGCCACCGAAACCGCCTACCTCTACTCCACTTACGAAGAGGAATGCGAATCCCATCCTTCCGACCGTAAAAAAGTGATGATTCTCGGCGGCGGCCCAAACCGTATCGGCCAAGGTATTGAATTTGACTACTGCTGCGTTCATGCCGCACTCGCCCTGCGCGAATCGGGCTTTGAAACGATTATGGTGAACTGCAACCCCGAAACCGTATCCACCGACTTCGACACCAGCGATCGCCTGTACTTCGAGCCGCTGACCTTGGAAGACGTATTGGAAATCGTCCGCACCGAAAACCCATGGGGCGTGATTGTTCATTACGGCGGCCAAACCCCGCTCAAACTGGCTAATGCATTGGTTGAAAACGGCGTAAACATCATCGGTACATCTGCCGACAGCATCGACGCCGCCGAAGACCGCGAACGCTTCCAAAAAGTATTGAACGACTTAGGTCTGCGTCAACCGCCTAACCGCATCGCCCACAACGAAGAAGAAGCCCTCGTTAAAGCCGAAGAAATCGGTTATCCGTTGGTTGTCCGTCCTTCTTACGTACTCGGCGGCCGCGCCATGCAGATTGTTCACTCTGCCGAAGAGTTGCAAAAATACATGCGTGAAGCCGTACAAGTTTCCGAAGACAGCCCCGTATTACTCGACTTCTTCTTGAACAACGCCATCGAAGTCGATGTAGACTGCGTTTCAGACGGCCAAGATGTCGTTATCGGCGGCATCATGCAACACGTCGAACAAGCAGGTATCCACTCCGGCGACTCCGGCTGCTCATTGCCTCCATACTCATTGGACGAAGAGATTCAAGACGAAATCCGCCGTCAAACCAAAGCCATGGCATACGCACTGGGCGTAGTCGGCTTGATGAACGTACAGTTTGCCGTACAAGACGGCGTGGTCTTCGTATTGGAAGTAAACCCACGCGCCAGCCGTACCGTACCGTTCGTATCCAAAGCCACCGGCGTACCGCTTGCCAAAGTCGGCGCACGCGTGATGGCAGGCATTTCGCTGAAAGAGCAAGGCGTAGAAAAAGAAGTTATCCCGGACTTCTACGCCGTTAAAGAAGCCGTGTTCCCATTCATCAAATTCCCGGGTGTGGACACCATTCTCGGCCCTGAAATGCGCTCTACCGGCGAAGTCATGGGCGTGGGCGCAAGCTTCGGCGAAGCCTACTTCAAAGCCCAACTCGGCGCAGGCGAACGTTTGAGCACAACCGGCAAAATCTTCCTCGCCGTACGCGACGAAGACAAACCGCTCATCGTCAAAACCGCACAAAACTTCCAAGCACTCGGCTACGGTGTCTGCGCCACACGCGGTACCGCCGAATACTTGAAAGAACACGGCATCATCGTACAAGCGGTCAACAAAGTGCAGGAAGGCCGCCCACACATCGTGGACGCCATTAAAAACGGCGAAATCGCCCTGGTGGTCAACACCGTCGGCAGCACAGTGCAATCTGTTACCGACAGCCACAGCATCCGCCGCACTTCCCTCACCCAACGCGTACCGCAATACACCACCATCGCCGGCGGCGAAGCCATGAGCGAAGGCGCAAAAAGCCGCGAACACTTGGGCGTGTACAGCGTACAGGAATTGCATGGCCGCCTGAAAAACAAGGCCTAATCAATCCTATCGGATTTAAATAGCTAAAAGGCCGTCTGAAACCTGATTGCTCAGTTTCAGACGGCCTTTTCATATTTCCAGTTCCAACCGTCTATCCATCAAAACAACCTTTTCTGCCGTCTCCCGACAAGCGATAGCAACATGAAATATAATTTCGTTATTGATTGGATTCATATGACAAAATTGTTGTTTTTTCATCATCATCCCAAAATATTGAGTTTAACGCCTATTCTCCTTGCTTTATAATGGCCGTCTGAAAGAAAAATACAATTAAAGCAGAAGCATGTCTTTGCAACTTAAGCAGATTTGCATAATTAACCATATGCTTTAATCATAATAATGATAAAATAATACGGCTTTCCTCTAAATTAAAGGGAAAACTGCACAAGAAACGGAAAATAAAATGAGTGTCGGATTATTGCGTGTTTTGGTTCAAAGCCAAACCATCTCAAATCAACAAGCGGAACATTACAACAGCCTTTTACAATCGGGCAAAGAAATCCTGCCCGACTTGTTTTCAGACGGCATCATCACCCCTAAAGCCTTGGGCGAATTGGTTGCGCGCGTTTTCAGCTATCCCCTTTTGGATTTACACTACTATCCGCGCAATAATGTAGTCAGCGACATTCTAACGGAAGAGCAAATGGTGCAAAACCGTTGCGTTCCAATTTTCAAACGCGGACGCAAGGTTTATTTCGCCGTATCTGATCCGACTCAAATCCAAAACTTCCAAAAAATCGCTTTTTCTTCAGGTCTAAGCGTTGATTTGGTGGTAGTTCCCGATGACCAACTCAGCTCCTTGCTGGAATGGTTGGGTCAGCGTTCGACCACCATTCTGAAAGAAATCAACGAAGAACATGAAGCAACGCAGCAATCTCAGTCGCTTTATATCGATAATGAAGAGGCTGAAGACGGCCCTATCCCTCGCTTCATCCACAAAACCTTATCCGATGCCCTAAACGCAGGCGCATCGGACATCCACTTTGAATTCTACGAGCAAATGGCGCGCGTCCGTTTCCGCGTGGACGGACAGTTGCGCGAAGTCGTACAGCCGCCTGTCGCCGTGCGCGGTCAGTTGGCCTCGCGCATCAAAGTGATGGCGCGTTTGGATATTTCTGAAAAACGTATTCCGCAAGACGGCAGAATTCAAATTGCCTTCCACAAACACGGCCGTCCGATTGACTTCCGTGTCAGCACTTTGCCGACGCTGTTTGGCGAAAAAGTGGTAATGCGTATCCTAAATTCCGATGGTACATCGCTCAATATCGACCAGCTCGGTTTAGAGCCTTTCCAAAAAGAAATGCTGCTTGAGGCCATCAACCGCCCTTACGGCATGGTGTTGGTTACCGGCCCGACAGGCTCGGGTAAAACCGTTTCGCTCTATACCTGCCTAAGTATTTTGAACACGGAAGATGTGAACATTTCAACAGCAGAGGATCCGGCCGAGATTAACCTGCCGGGCGTCAACCAAGTCAACGTCAATGAAAAACAAGGCCTGACGTTTGCCACCGCACTCCGATCCTTCTTGCGTCAAGATCCTGATATTATTATGGTCGGCGAGATCCGCGACTTGGAAACCGCCGACATCGCCATTAAAGCCGCCCAAACCGGCCACATGGTTTTCTCTACCCTGCATACCAATAATGCACCGGCCACGCTGTCCCGCCTTTTGAACATGGGTGTGGCGCCTTTCAACATCGCCAGCTCGGTCAGCCTGATTATGGCGCAAAGGCTGTTGCGCAGACTGTGTCCAAACTGCAAACGCGAAGTGGAGCGCCCGCCGGTTCCGGCATTGAAAAAAGCCGGCTTTACCGATGCGGACTTGGCTCAAGATTGGAAACTCTACCGCCCGGTTGGTTGCGACAGCTGCCGCGGCAAAGGCTTTAAAGGCCGCGTCGGTATTTATGAAGTCATGCCGGTCAGCGATGAAATGCAAAAAGTCATTATGAACAACGGTACAGAAGTTGATATCATGAACATGGCCTATCAAGAAGGCATGGTAGACCTGCGTCGTGCCGGCCTTATGAAAGTCATGCAGGGCCTGACTTCGTTGGAAGAAGTAACTGCTCATACCAATGACTAAACTGCCATATTTTCGAAAATTACAATAAAGCGGCACGGGGAAACAGTCCGCTTTATTTCTTACTAACAAGGGATAACTCATGGCTCAAGCAGAGCAAAAAAGAAGTCTGTTCGGTTCAAGAAGCAAAGGTAAGCGTTTTACATTTGAAGGAAAAAACATCGAGACCGAACGTCTTGTCCGCGGCGAAGTAGTTGCCAAAGATGAAGAAGAGGCGCGCAAAAAACTCCAGCGTAGAGGCATTCGTCCTTTGCGTATCAGCAAAGTCAAAACCGCACGCAAACGCCGTATTACCCAAGAAGACATTACAGTGTTCACCCGCCAACTGGCAACAATGATGAAGGCAGGCTTGCCGCTGATGCAGGCTTTCGAAATCGTTGCGCGCGGCCACTCCAATCCGAGCATGACCGAAATGCTGATGCAGGTTCGCTCCGATGTCGAACAAGGTAGCGCATTGGGTAAATCGTTCTCCAAATATCCCAAATATTTCGACCGTTTCTATTGCAATTTAGTCAGCGCAGGCGAGTCCGGCGGTGTGCTGGAAAGCCTATTAGATAAACTGGCTGTCTATAAAGAAAAAACCCAAGCCATTAAGAAAAAGGTTAAAACCGCGCTGACCTACCCGATTGCCATTATCGTGGTGGCCATCGCGCTTATCTTCATCATGATGATGTTTGTACTGCCTGCCTTTAAAGAAGTTTATGCCAATATGGGTGCAGAGCTGCCAGGCCTTACCCAACTCGTCATGAGCTTGTCCGATTTATTTGTCGATTACGGCTGGATTATGATCATCCTTTTGATTGCTTCCGCCTTCGGCCTGTACAAACTCCATGAGAAATCGCCCACCTTCCAAAAGCGAATCGATGCTTTGATTTTGAGGTTGCCTATCTTCGGTACCATCGTCCGTAAAGCGACCATTGCCCGTTGGGCGCGTACGACTTCTACCCTCTTCGCGGCCGGCGTTCCTTTGGTGGAAGTATTAGATTCAGTTGCAGGCGCATCCGGCAATATTCTCTATGAAGAAGCCACTCAAGACATCCGCGCCAAGGTAACCCAAGGTCTGTCGCTGACATCCAGTATGCAAAGTACTGATATGTTCCCCAACATGGTGATTCAAATGGCGGCCATCGGCGAAGAGTCAGGCTCTTTGGATGATATGCTGAACAAAGCAGCCGAATTCTACGAAGATGAAGTAGACAACTCCGTCTCCCGATTGTCTGCCTTGATGGAACCTATCATCATGGTGGTATTGGGTTCGCTCATCGGTATTTTGCTGATTGCCATGTATCTGCCGTTGTTTAACTTGGGCAATGTCGTAGGTTGATATGCTTGATAGTATTTACTCTGCCATCGACGCCCTCTCCGTTCTTGCGCCATTCGCTATTCCTTTAGCCGTTATTTTAGGATTACTGATTGGTAGCTTTCTGAACGTCGTCATTTATCGCACGCCGATAATGATGGAGCGTGAATGGACACAATTTTCCAAAGAGCATTTGGGCATCGAGCTGACAGACGAAGAAAAACAGCCATTTAATCTGCGTAAACCAGACTCACACTGCCCAAAATGCAAAAGTCCGATCAGAATTTGGCAAAATATACCCATCCTCAGCTATGTTTTCCTAGGTGGGAAATGCCACACCTGCAAAACCCATATCAGCATACGCTATCCGTTGATTGAGCTGCTGACAGGTGTCTTATTCGGTATTGTTGCGTGGCAATACGGCTGGTCATGGGCAACTATTGGCGGATTGATTCTGACTGCCATATTGATTGCGCTGACCTTTATCGATGCCGATACGCAATATTTGCCCGACAGCCTGACTCAGCCCCTAATTTGGATCGGCCTGCTGTTTAATCTGAACGATACATTCATACCCCTTCATTCAGCCGTTTGGGGTGCAATCGCAGGCTATATGAGCCTTTATACTTTATGCGCTGTCTATAAACTTCTGACCGGTAAAATCGGCATGGGCAATGGCGATTTCAAACTTTTGGCCGCACTCGGCGCATGGCTGGGCGTAGGGATATTGCCTGTTCTGATCTTCATGGCTGCCTTAGTCGGGCTGGTGGGCGCGCTCATCGCCCGTGTCGGTAAAGGTCAGTATTTTGCTTTTGGTCCCAGCCTCGCTGTAGCAGGATGGATTATTTTGGTTGCCAATGCACCTATTACCCAACTGGTACAATGGTGGCTCATACAATCAGGATTCCGATAATGACATTATGGATAGGCTTGACCGGCGGTATCGGCAGCGGCAAATCATCTATCGCCCAAATGTTTGCCGAACTTGGCGTACCCATTATCGATGCCGATGCCATCAGCCGCTCACTGACCGCTGAAAACGGCGAAGCGCTTCCAGCCATCCGCCAGCTTTTCGGCGATGAGGTTTTTGATCATGAAGGCCGTCTGAATCGTACGGCTTTACGGGAAGAGGTTTTCAGACGGCCTCAATCTAAAAAACAACTGGAAAAGCTGCTTCTGCCATTAATCTTAAACAAAATCCAACAGCAGAAACAAAAGCTTGCTTCCTCTGCCTACGGCATTGTCGATGTCCCGCTTTTAATTGAGAATCCGGCATTTAAAGCGGAGACTGACCGCATTTTAGTTGTAGATGTTCCAGAGTCCGTCCAAATCGAACGCGTACACCAACGCAATGGTTTTTCAGAAGAGCAGACGCGCCAAATCATGGCTACCCAAGCTTCCCGATCTGACAGACTGCTTCATGCCGACGACGTATTGGACAATACTCATAGCTTGGAAGAAGCAAAAATCAAGGTTTTCCGCCTGCATCAATACTATCAATCCATTGCACAATCACTGAAAGAAACTGCATGACCACTCCTGTTGTAAAATGTCCGACCTGCCACAAAGAAGTCGTTTGGAATACTGACAGCCCCTACCGCCCTTTCTGCAGCAAACGGTGTAAACTCATTGATTTAGGCGAATGGGCACAAGAAAAATACACCGTTTCTTCAGAAGACGACCCTTTTTCAGACCTATTGGACGGCAAATAACCTACGCCGCTTCCTTCAGCCTATCCAAAACAGGCTCAAAACAGTAAAATACCCTCTTTATTCCAACCTATTCCATCCACCATGCTCACCTTCCAACAAATTATTTTCAAATTACAAAACTACTGGGCAGACAAAGGCTGCACCGTTATCCAACCTTTCGATATGGAAGTCGGTGCCGGTACTTCGCATCCAGCCACCTGCCTGCGCGCATTAGGCCCAGAGCCTTGGTTTGCTGCTTACGTTCAACCCAGCCGCCGCCCCAAAGACGGCCGCTATGGCGACAACCCAAACCGCCTGCAACACTACTATCAATTCCAAGTTGCGCTCAAACCTGCGCCAGCCAATATTCAAGACCTATACCTCGACTCCCTGCGCGAATTGGGTATCGACCCTAAAGTACACGACATCCGCTTTGTCGAAGACGACTGGGAAAACCCTACTCTCGGCGCTTGGGGCTTGGGTTGGGAAGTTTGGCTCAACGGCATGGAAGTAACCCAATTCACCTACTTCCAACAAGTCGGCGGTATCGACTGCTCTCCTGTACTCGGCGAAATCACCTACGGTATCGAGCGTCTCGCCATGTATCTGCAAGGCGTGGAAAACGTGTATGACCTCGTTTGGGCAAAAACCCTTGATGGCAACATCGTCACTTACGGCGACGTTTATCATCAAAACGAAGTCGAACAATCCACCTACAACTTCGAATACAGCGATGCCGATTGGCTCTTGCGCCAATTCAACGACTATGAAGAACAAGCCAAACGCCTGCTTGCAGTTGAAGACACCAGTCTTGCCTTGCCTGCTTACGAGCTTGTACTCAAAGCCGGTCACACGTTCAACCTCTTGGATGCACGCGGCGCCATTTCCGTTACCGAACGCGCAACCTACATCGGCCGTATTCGTGCACTGAGCCGCATCGTTGCTCAAAAATTCGTTGAAAGCCGCGAGAAACTGGGCTTCCCATTGCTTAAAAACCAATAAGCCCGCACATACTTACCACGCCGCCCTTTGATACATTCAAGTAGCGGCGTTTCTATTTTCAGACGGCCTTAACATCGATGCCATCGCAAACACTTCCAGCCTGCTTTCAGGTAAAATAAGCCCTTTATTACATAAACCGTCTGAAAACATGAGTTCATCCTCTACTGCAAAAATTCCCTTTTTCTTACTTTCCCTCGTTGCCATCATTCTTGACCAACTGAGCAAATGGGAAATCTTGAAACACTTTACCGAAGGCGAACGCCTCAATATCATTCCAGACTTTTTTGACCTGACCCTTGCCTATAATCCAGGAGCAGCATTCAGCTTTTTGGCCGACCAAGGCGGCTGGCAAAAATTCTTCTTTTTAGGTCTGGCCGTCGTCATCAGCCTGTATTTGGCCCGTGCCATCTGGCGTGATGAGTTTGGCCGCTGGGGCAAACTGGGGGCTGCCATGATTATCGGTGGCGCGATTGGCAATGTGGTTGACCGTCTGATTCACGGCCATGTTGTCGATTTTCTGCTTTTCTATTGGCAAAACTGGTTTTACCCAGCATTTAACATTGCCGACAGCTTTATCTGCGTTGGCGCAGTTTGCTTGGTATTAGATGGTTTGCTGCACAAAAAAACACCTTCAAACGACACAAAGGCCGTCTGAAAACGGAACACACATGACTCAAAAAACCATTATCCTTGCCAATCCCCGCGGCTTCTGTGCCGGTGTTGACCGTGCCATCAGCATTGTTGAACGTGCACTCGAAGAATTCGGCGCGCCTATTTACGTCCGCCATGAGGTCGTTCACAACAAATTCGTCGTGGACAATCTGCGGGCAAAAGGTGCCGTATTTGTCGATAACTTGGCAGATGTCCCAAAGGGTGCCACACTAATTTACTCTGCTCACGGCGTATCCAAAGCCGTACAGGAAGAAGCGGCACAACGTGGTTTCCGCGTTTTTGATGCTACCTGCCCTCTGGTAACCAAGGTCCATAAAGCAGTAGCCCGCCTCGATGAGCAAGATTACGAAATCATTATGATCGGCCACAAAGGCCACGTCGAAGTAGAAGGCACGATGGGACAACTGCCTCCGGGTAAAATGTTTTTGGTTGAGACAGTGGAAGATGTGGCCGGACTGAACGTCAAAAATCCTGACAAGCTGGCCTACGTGAGCCAAACTACTTTATCGGTGGACGAAACCAAAGACATCATTGCAGCTTTGAATCAACGCTTCCCCAATATCCGCAATCCGCACAAAGAAGACATCTGCTACGCCACAACCAACCGCCAAACTGCCGTTAAAGAATTGGCGGAAGAATGCGATCTTGTGATTGTTGTCGGCTCGCCCAATTCTTCCAACAGCAACCGATTACGTGAAGTAGCCGCATTGCGCGGAGTTGATGCCTATATGGTCGATAATGCTTCCTATCTGAAAAAAGAATGGTTTGAAAACAAAACCAAGGTCGGTGTGACTGCCGGCGCATCCGCTCCCGAAGTCTTGGTTCGAGAAGTCTTACAAACCATTCAAGACTGGGGACATGAGACCATACGTGAAGGAGAAGGCGCAGAAGAAAGCATTGTATTTGTCTTGCCTAAAGAATTGCGCCGGGAGGGCGAAAACAAACAAATTCTCAATAAAGGGTAAGCTTGTTATTTGCTTTATTTGAAAACTTAAGGCCGTCTGAAAATTTTCAGACGGCCTTAAGTTTATTTTGCCAATAAAAAAGACCTGCCTTAAAGGCAGGTCTTTTCATACCTTATCCTGATTATTTCTCAGGAGTGTGTTGCTGACGGCGCAAGATTGCCGGAATTTCAAAGTCATCCAGTACAGACTGGTTGCTGAAATCAGCCGCAGTCAGATTCATAGAACGGATATTGCGGTTGGTACGAACCAAGCTTTCAGCGCTGCTTTGGCTTTGAGCTTGAGGCGCTTCTTCCGCACCGCGTACCAATTGTTGGGTACGGGCAGCAGCACGCAGTTGGTTGTCAGTACCGTTTTCTTTCAAGCCGGTAGCAATAATGGTAATACGGATAGCGTCTTCGCTCATGCTCTCATCTTCGGCAGCACCAAATTTGCATTCCACTTCAGGGTGTGCATTTTGGTTGACGATACGCATAATCTCGTTGAACTCTGACATTTTCAGGCAACCAGGAGCAGTGGTAATGTTTACCAATACACCGCGTGCACCATCCAAAGTAACATTATCCAAGAGCGGGCTGGAGATAGCTTGATCGGTAGCCAAACGGGCACGGTCGATACCTTGCGCGAAACCTGAACCCATCATGGCGATGCCGCGATTGCTCATCACGGTTTTTACGTCGGCGAAGTCCAAGTTGATCATGTCGCTCGGGCAAGTCACCACTTCGGAAATACCGGCAACCGCGTCACGCAATACATTGTCGGCCGCACGGAAAGCTTCACGCATGGTCACGTCTTCGCCCAAGGCAGTCATCAATTTGTCGTTCGGGATAATAATCAGGGAGTCAACGCGCTCTTTGAGCTGATCCAAACCTGCTTGAGCGATGTGTACGCGTTTACCTTCGTAAGCAAACGGACGGGTTACAACCGCAACGGTCAGAATACCCATTTCTTTAGCGATTTCAGCCACAACAGGAGCAGAGCCGGTACCTGTACCGCCACCCATACCGGTAGTGATGAACAGCATGTTTGCACCGCGGATGGCATCTTCGATGGCTTCGCGATCTTCTTGGGCTGCGGCACGACCGATTTCAGGATTTGCGCCGGCACCCAAACCACGAGTCAGGTTTGTACCCAATTGAATGCGTTTAGCCGCATTATTCTTAGCCAATGATTGCGCATCGGTATTGGCACTGATGAACTCAACACCATGGATGGTATTGGCAACCATGTTGTTGATGGCATTACAGCCGCCGCCACCCAAACCGATAACTTTAATAACAGCAGGGCTTGTTGCTGATTCTGCTACGTCGTAAACAAATTCCATTCAATAATCCTCCGCGCCCCGCTTTATAAGGACGGTTCAAAAATAACTTATTATCCGTATTATATAAGAAGTATCCTGATACTGGCAAAAATCTTCTTATCATCCGACTGTCAGCGTTATATTTTTACTACAATTTTTAACAGAAAATAAACAAGTTTTAAATTATTCACTTAGCAATTATTTAAAACCGTTTAATTCCACTTAAATATTCAGGACAAACGGATTTTACACCGCCTGCCCTGAAAACTTTTATCAGAAATTGTCTCTGAAGAATCTTTGGATTTTTTCCCACAGACCCATTTTTTTACCTGAATCATTCAGGGCAATCGCACCGGTTCGGCTGGTTTGTTCCCCCTCTTCGGCAGCATAGGCCGTCTGAAGCAGACCAATTGCTGTTGAATAGCGTGGATTGCGGATACGCTCGGATACGCCGCCCATTTCTTGTGGAACACCGATACGCGCCGGCAGGTTGAAGACTTCTTCCGCCAACTCAACAATGCCTGTCAACATAGAAGCACCACCGGTCAAAACGATACCGGAAGTCAACACTTCTTCTGGGAAGCCGGAACGGCGCAATTCGTTCAGCGTCAATTCCAAAATCTCTTCTACACGCGGACCGATGATTTCAGCCAATACGCGGCGTGAAATTTGACGTGATTGACGGTCGCCAACGCTAGGAACTTCAATCATTTCATCCAAGCCGTCCATAGTCGGAATGGCGGCGCCGTAATGGATTTTGATGTACTCGGCGGCACTGTGCGGCGTACGCAAGGCTTGCGCCAAGTCTTTGGTAATCAAATCGCCGGCAACGGGAATAACCGCAGTATGGCGGATGGCGCCATTGGTATAAACTGCGATGTCGGTCGTACCGCCGCCAATATCGATGACGCACACGCCCAAATCTTTTTCGTCTTCAGTCAAAACGGCATGACCGCTCGCCAAAGGCTGAAGCATGATTTGATCCATTTGCAGGCCGCAGCGTTGGATACATTTTTGGATATTTTGCAAAGCAGTGTTCGCACCGGTAATGATGTGTACGCGGGTGTCCAAACGCACGCCGCTCATGCCGATAGGCTCTTTCACACCGGGTTGGTTGTCGATGATGTACTCTTGAACCACGGTATGCAAGATATTGTGATCAGGCGGAATATTGATGGCTTTGGCAGTTTCAATGGCACGATCGATGTCGGCTTGCGATACTTCGCCATCTTTAATTTTGACCACGCCTTGTGAATTCAGGCTGCGGATATGGTTACCGGCAATACCGGTGACAACGTGGGAAATTTTGGTATCTGCCATCAACTCGGCATCTTCTACCGCCTGACGAATGGCTTGCGCGGTAGCGTCGATATTGGTCACCATACCTGCACGCAGGCCGCGTGAAGGGCTTTGGCCCAAGCCGACAATGTGGATTTCATTATCTTCCCGAATCTCGCCGATTAAGGCGATGACCTTGGACGTACCAATGTCTAAGGCACTGATATATTTATTTTGTTGTTGTTCCATAATTGCTCGTTCGCTATGTTGTCTGACTGACGGTTTGATTATTTTTGAAACAAGATTGCTTCACGTCTAATCGGCTATTCACTGTCGGAAGGGTTTTCAGACGGCCTGTAACGGACTGAAAAACCATCCTTATAACGCATATCGACATACTCGATACGACTTTGTTTTTTACGCAGCAGCGACGGCCAAATCTGGGCAAACTGCTGCAAACGTTTGATTTCATTTTCACGTCCCAAGCGTACGGTAATGCCGTTGTCCAATACAAGCAGCCATGCCGAACGCGGCGTGTAGATCAATTCTTTGATGGTCAGTTTCAACGGACTCAAAATACCGGAAAAGTCCGCATAATGCTTGACCATGTCTTTGCCTGTTCCCTGCTGCCCTTCAAATATAGGCAGGTCCTGTTTCAGGCTTGCGGCAAACACATTGCCCTTACTGTCCACCAAGCCGCCAGCGCGCCAATGCGCAACCGGCACGCGCTCGGTCAGGATAATTTCCACGGTTTCCGGAAAACGGCGGCGTACCATTGCCGAGTCAATCCAAGGCAATTCCTGAAAAGCGGCCTGCGCCGAATCAATATCGGCGCGGAACATATTACCCCTAATATGCTCTCGTGCAACGGTTTGCAATTCTTTGTTGGAAGCATATTTCAGCTTACCCTGAATGGCAATCTGTTTCACAGGAAAATATTTGGAATTGTAAAGCCAAGCTATGCCCGAACCTATCAGTAGAAAGGTCATCAGCACCAATAGCCGGCGGGTCAGCCGACCCAATGCGCCTGCATCATCCCACATGAGCGGTCTTCAAAATCTCAATACACAAATCAGCAAAATCTACGCCGGTATGGGCTGCAGATTTTGGCACCAAACTGTGGCTGGTCATACCAGGCAAGGTATTGATTTCCAAGAGATACAGTTTACCATCCGTATCTTTCAGAAAGTCCACGCGCGAACAGCCGTCCGCACCAATCGCCTGCGCGCCACGCACAGCGAGTTCGCGCATCAAGTTTTCCTCCGCCTCGCTCAAATCTTCCGACGGGCATTGATAAACCGTATCGTCGCGGTTGTATTTGGCTTCGTAGTCGTAAAACTCGGTAGCCGGAATAATATGAATGCTCGGCAAGCCTTTGCCGTTCAATACCGGGCAAGAATACTCGCCGCCGCCGATAAAGCGTTCGGCAATGATTTCACCCTGCAAGTGTTTCAATTCTTCGTAAACGCTTTTCAGACGGCCTTTTTCTTTTACTTTTACCACGCCGACGCTGCTGCCTTCTGAGGCAGGTTTCACAAACATCGGCAAGCCCAATTTTTCTTCAACGGCATCAAAGTCGCTGTCGTCATGCAATACGGCAAACTCAGGGACAGGCAAGCCCACGGCCTGCCAAATCAGTTTGCAGCGGTATTTGTCCATACCCAGCGCAGAAGCGGCCACACCGCTGCCGGTGTAAGGAATACCCATCAGTTCCAACGCGCCTTGAATCGCGCCATCTTCGCCGAAAGTGCCGTGCAGAATATTGAAGGCCGTCTGAAAACCTTGTGTTTTCAATTCAGACAACGGGGTTTCTTTAGGATCGAACGCATGGGCATCGACGCCTTTGCTTTTCAAGGCAGCCAAAATAGCGGCGCCGCTGTCCAGCGACACTTCGCGCTCGCTGGAGAAGCCACCCATCAACACGGCCACTTTGCCAAAATTCTGCATAATTTCCACTTTCTTAAATACTGATACAGGCCGTCTGAATATTATTCAGACGACCTATCTGTCCTCAAAGGCCAATATGCCTGTTTATTATGATTGTTTCGACAATTCCACCAATGCAGACGGAACGCGGTTGATGCTGCCGGCACCCATATTCAGAACAACATCGCCATCTTGCAAAACATTCAGCAGCATTTGCGGCAGGTCGGCAACGTTTTCGCAGTAAATAGGCTCAAGTTTGCCCAATACTCGGATGGCGCGCGCCAAGGCACGGGAATCGGCTGCGGCAATCGGCTCTTCGCCTGCGGCATAAACTTCGGTCAACACCAGAGCATCGACGGTATTGAGGACTTTGGTGAAATCTTCGAACAAATCACGTGTGCGGGTATAACGGTGTGGTTGGAAAGCCAAGACCAAGCGTTTTTCAGGGTATGCACCGCGTGCAGCGGAAAGGGTTGCCGCCATTTCGACAGGATGATGGCCATAATCGTCCACCAGCAAAGCGGTTCCGCCGTTTGGCAATTTAACGTCGCCATATTTTTGGAAGCGGCGGCCAACGCCTTCAAAGCCGAGCAAGCCTTTTTGGATCGCTTCAACCGATGCACCAACTTCCAGTGCAACACCGATAGCCGCCAGCGCATTGAGGACGTTGTGGCGGCCGGGCATATTCAAAACAACTTCAAACGGCTCTTGCTCATGTCCTTTCATTTGGACATGAACAGTAAATTTCATTTGCGCGCCGACGTTTTCAATATCGGTCGCGTAGATATCGGCAGTATCGTCCAAGCCGTAAGTGGCGTAAGGTTTGCTGATTTTCGGCAAAATCGCGCGGACGTGTTCGCTGTCGATACACAAAAAGGCTTTGCCGTAGAACGGCATACGGTGGATGAAGTCCACAAACGCCTGATGCAGTTTCTCAACGCTGTGGCCGTAAGTGTCCATATGGTCTTCGTCGATATTGGTTACGACGGACATAATCGGCGTCAGATACAGAAAAGAAGCATCGGATTCATCGGCTTCGGCAACAATGTATTCGCCTTTACCCAAACGGGCGTTGGTACCAGCGGCGTTGAGCTTGCCGCCGATAACGAAAGTCGGGTCGAGTCCTGCCGCGCCGAGAATAGAAGCAGTCAGGCTGGTGGTTGTGGTTTTACCGTGCGTACCGGCAATGGCAATGCCGTCGCGGAAGCGCATCAATTCTGCCAACATCAGCGCGCGCGGAATCACGGGAATCTGCTGCTCCAGCGCAGCGACGACTTCGGGATTGTCTTTTTTGACGGCGGTAGAGGTAACAACTACATCGGCACCATTGACGTGTTCGGCAGTATGGCCGGGATAAACTTGGATGCCGAGAGCGCTCAAATGCTCGGTAACGGCATTACGCGCCTGATCCGAACCGGAAACTTTAAAGCCCAAATTGTGTAAGACTTCGGCAATACCGCTCATGCCGACGCCGCCGATTCCGACAAAATGGATGTTGGTGACTCGATTTTTCATCATAATGTTGCGTTCCGGTTGGTTTTTAGTGCGTAAAGGCGTTATTTTAAAGGGCTATCCGCTTCTGCGCTATGCTTTTATTGTAAAGGAATTTTAACAAAAGCAATAAAGGCCGTCTGAAACGCCGTTAATCAACTTTTCAGACGGCCTTGAACAAAGTCTGCCTGCCTATTCGGTACAGGATATGGCAATTTCTGCCACATCGTCCGCACTGTGCGGCAACGCCAAGGTACGGGCATTTTTTGCCCATTTCAGGCATTTTTCACGGTTTAATCCGCCGAGGATTTCGGCCAGCTTTTCTGCCGTTAGTTGAGTTTGCGGCAGCAGCAAACCGGCTTCGGCCTGCACCATAAAACGCGCATTGGCTGTTTGGTGGTCATCCACCGCGTGCGGATACGGCACCAGCAACGCACCCAAACCGGCAGCCGTCAGCTCGGCAATCGTCAGTGCGCCGGCACGGCAAATTACCAAATCGGCATCACGGTAGGCGGACACCATATCGGTAATAAATTCCACGCACTCGGCTTGCACACCCAACGCATCGTAATCCGCCTGCAGGTTGCCCAATTTATTGCGGCCGGACTGATGATACATTTGCGGACGGGCCGCTTCAGGCAACAATGCCAAAGCTTGCGGAACGGTTTTATTCAACACATCCGCACCCAAACTGCCGCCCACCACCAAAACTTTCAGACGGCCTTGACGGTTTTCAAAGCGTTCTTCAGGAACAGGCAATGCCGCAATATCGGCACGGACAGGGTTACCCACCAATCCGCCTTCATGTTGAAAGGCTTTGGGGAAAGCATACAGAACACGTTTTGCCCAGCGCGACAGTTGGCGGTTGGACAAACCGGCTACGGCGTTTTGCTCGTGAATCACAATCGGCACCCCGGAAATTTTTGCCGCCACGCCGCCGGGGAAAGTAACGAAACCGCCAAAACCGATAACACACTCGACACGGTGTTTCTTAATAATCTGCTGCGCCTCACGGACGGTTTTGTACAGCGTAAACGGCAACATCAGCTTACGCTTGATGCCATTGCCGCGAATGCCTTTAATCGCCAGCGTTTCCAAGCGTATGCCGTATTGCGGCACGATGCGCTCTTCCATCGAATCTTTACTGCCCAGCCAAATCACATGATGGCCGCGCTTTTGCAGCGACTCGGCAACCGCCAATGCAGGGAAAATATGACCGCCCGTACCGCCGGCCATCAGCATAAAAGTTTTACCGCTCATGGTTTTACTCCACCGAATAACCGCGCATTTTTTGGCGGTTTTCATAATCAATGCGCAATAACAAAGTAACGCACACCAGCATGATAAAGACAGCCGAACCGCCGTAAGACATAAACGGCAAAGTCAGGCCTTTAGTGGGCAGGATACCGATGTTCACACCGATATTGAAGAAACTTTGAATACCAATCCAAATACCGATGCCGTTGGCGATGTACGCGCTGAACATCAAGCCCGAATCACGCGCCTGTTTGCCGATGGAAAACGCGCGCCACACCAGCCAGCCGTAGCAGAACACCAAAACCAGCATCCCTAAAAAGCCGAATTCTTCGCCGATAACGGCAAAAATAAAGTCCGTGTGCGCTTCAGGCAGATAGAAACGTTTTTCCAAACTCGCACCCAAGCCCTCGCCAAACCAGCCGCCGCGCGCAATCGCCATCAAGGAATGCGTCAGCTGGTAACCTTTACCCAAAGGATCGCTCCAAGGGTCCAAAAACGCCGCCACACGCGCCATGCGGTAAGGCGCGGCCAAAATCAACAAGCCCATTCCACTCACAACGGTCGCCATCAATACGGCAAAATACTTCCACGGAAAGCCTGCCAAAAACAGCATACCCATGGTAATCACGACAATCACGACAAACGAGCCGAAATCCGGCTGACCCATAATCAAAACCAAACCGACCGCCACCGACATAATCGGCAGAATCAGGGTTTTAAACTTACGGAAGCGTTCCTTCACCCTTACCCAAGCTTCACTTTTAAAAGGGCTGCACACCAAATCGCCAATACCGGTAAACAAAGACGACCAACCCAAAGAATCCAAATCGCGCAACATTTCTTCACGGCGCGTAAACAGGCTGGACAAATACAAAACCGTTGCCAATTTGAAAAACTCGGTTGGCTGCAAGTTGAGCGGCCCGATATGAATCCAACGCGTCGCGCCGTTAATCTCACGGCCGACAAACAAAACCAGCAACAACAGCAAACCGGAAACGACAAAATAAAACGGAATAATCCGCCGCCAAAAACTCATTTTCAGCAGGAAAAGCGGTAAGCACATGGCCACCGTAAACAGGATAAACATTGCCTGTTTGGACACAAAAGAAAACTGGCTGCCCCCATCCGATGCCGCATATGCAATAGAGGCCGAATAAATCATTACCAAGCTGAAGGTCGTCATCAAAACGACCATCCACAAGAGAGAAACATCAAACTTCCGACCATCGCGCGCAATCGGTCGGTCAAGCATTTTGGAAAGACTAATCATGAAAACATCCGTAACGGCTTGAATAAAATATTCAGACGGCCTGCAAATGGGCAAGAGGCCGTCTGAAAAAATGAATTAACGTTATTTTAAAGGTTTATTTCCAAACCAACAATTCAGAATCTTTAAAGATGTCGGATTCCGACGTTCTTTGCGCCCTCCCCTACCCTTTGATACCGGCAAAAGGCCGTCTGAAAACGTTTTTATGTTTTCAGACGGCCTTCTATAAATCTTTTCCTCAGGCAAACAGACCGTTTTGTATCCAATGCAAACCCTAAACCACCTGCGGTATTTCCGCCCACGGCTGTATCTGTTCCAACTGCGCGGCGAGGCTAAGCAGCGTGTCTTCGCGCCCGTGTGCAGCGGCGAACTGGGTACCGACAGGCAGCCCGTTATGCCGGTAAAGCGGCACACTCATGGCGGGGTTGCCGCTCATGTTCAGCGGCGACGTATAGCCGACGTATTGCAGCGCGGCGGCGGCTTCTTTTTCCAAAAACGGGTTGTTTTTCAACAGAAAACCCAAGCGCAGCGTGCCGAACAGCAGGCGCATGGCTTTTTGCGCGGCGGGCGACGGCATCATCTCGCCGATTTTCGGCGTGGTGCGCGGGCAGACGGGCGTCATCAACACGTCGTAGCGCGTGAAAAATGCTTTGGCGGCACGTTCCTGCGCCAGCATCACGTCGCGCGCCCATGCCATTTCGCCCGCGCTGATTTGCCGCCCCTGCACAATCATTGCCCACGTTGTCGGCTCAAGCAGGCGGTGCGGCAGTTTTTGTCCGGTTTCGTATTGATATTGGTAGAACAGTTTTGCCGTTTCGCCCATGACGATGATGCGGGCGGCGCGGTTGAGCTGTTCTGGCGGCGCAAAATCGGGCGTGGCTTCTTCCAATTCGTGTCCCGCGTTTTGCATCAGTTTCAAACTATGGGCGAACGCGGCTTCCGTGCCTTCGTCGTTGCCGCCGCCAAACCATGTCTGTTTCCAAAAAGCGATTTTCAGACGACCTGTTTCTTGTTTCAGGCTGTCTGCAAAACCGTTTTCGGGCGGCGGCGGGCAGGCATACAGGGCGCGCTCTTGGGTTCGGGCGGCGATGTCCAGCAAAACCGCGCTGTCGCGCACGCTGCGGGTCAAGACATGGTCACATACCAAACCTTGCCATGCCTCCGATGCGTTTGGCGCATAACTGCTGCGGCCGCGCGTGGGTTTCAGCCCGAACACGCCGCAGTTGTGCGCGGGTAAGCGGATGGAACCGCCGCCGTCGCTACCGTGCGCTGCGGGGACGACGCCTGAAGCCACTGCCGCAGCCGCGCCGCCGCTGCTGCCGCCTGCGGTGTAATCTAAATTCCACGGATTGCGCGTGATGCCGTAAATTTCGGTTTCGGTAACGGGATACGCGCCCCATTCGGGCGTGGTGGTTTTGCCGAACACGCGCAGCCCCGCATCGAGATAGGCTTGGGTCAAATCGCTGTTTTGCTTGGCAATGTAATGCTGCATCATGCGCGAACCCGACCATGTCGGCGCGCCTTCCCAATCCGCCAGCAGGTCTTTGAGCAAAAACGGCACGCCCGCCAGCGGCGTATCGGCATTTTCAGACGACCCCTGCCACGCCGCCGCGCGTTCGCGCAAATCGTGCGCCAACAGATTGAGCTTGGGATTGACTTCATCCAAGCGGTTTAAAGCAGCCTGCAACACTTCATCGGCACACACTTCTTTTTTGCGGATCAGCTCTGCCAAACCGACGGCATCGTAACGGATGTAGTCTTGAAAATTCATGGGTTTTCCTTTCGGATTGATGAACACACGTTTTTTCGGTCAGGCATGGCTGCCCGCCGCCTCGCCGTTTGCCTGCATAGGCAATTTTTAAGAAACAGTAACACCGTATAAAGGAAAGAAACAAGCTTATCGTTGCTGCAAAAAGGTCGTCTGAAACTGCCTTGACGTTTGCAGACGACCTTTTTGCCAATAGTGCTCAAGGTTTACGGTAAAACCAACCCTCTTTTCATGTTTCAGACGACCTTACAAAGCCTTAAACGCCTCGATAAAGACTTCCGAACGGTGTGCATAGCCTTTGAACATATCGAAGCTCGCGCAGGCGGGGCTGAGCAGCACGATATCGCCCGCTTCGGCTTGGGCGTATGCCGTCTGAACCGCTTCTTCCAAAGTGGCGCAGTCGGTCATATTCAGACCGCAGCCGTCCAAATCGCGGCGGATTTGCGGCGCATCGACACCAATCAGGAACACGCCTTTTGCCTTGCCGGCAAGCGCGTCGCGCAGGGGCGTGAAGTCCTGCCCTTTGCCCATGCCGCCCAAAATCACGAAGAGCGGATTTTGCAAACCGGCAATCGCGGCTGCAGTTGCGCCGACGTTCGTGCCTTTGCTGTCGTCGATAAATACCACGCCGTTTTTCTCGCCGATTTTTTCCACACGATGCGGCAAGCCTTGGAAGGTTTTGACGTGCTCCAGCAATGCTTCGCGCGGCAAACCGATGGCCTCGCACAAAGCCACGGCAGCCATAACGTTGGCGGCGTTGTGCAAGCCTTGCAGCGGAATGTCTTGCGTAGAAATCAAATCTTCATTGCCTTGTTTCAGGCGGCCTGTCTCGCGTTCCAACCAAAAATCGGCTTCGTGTTCCAACGAAAACCATTTCACCTCGCGCCCTGCCCGTTTCATCGCACGGCAAAACGCATCATCCGCATTCAAAACCTGCACGCCATCGCCACGGAAAATCTTGTCCTTGGTATGCGCATAGTCGAGCAAGTCGTCGTAGCGGTCGAGATGGTCTTCGGAAATGTTCAGCACCGTCGCCGCAGTCGGGCGCAGGCTTTCAGTGTTTTCCAGTTGGAAGCTGGAAAGCTCCAACACCCACACGTCCGCCTTTTTACCTTCGCGCTGCAATTCTGCCTCCAAAACAGGCGTACCGATATTGCCCGCGATGACGGTATCCAGCCCGCACTTGATGCAGAGATAGCCCACGAGGCTCGTTACCGTGGTTTTGCCGTTGCTGCCGGTAATCGCAATCACCTTATCGTCGCGGCGATTCACAATGTCCGCCAGCAATTCGATGTCGCCCAACACGCGCCCGCCGTTTTGCTTGAACGCCTCAATATCCGGCTGCCGCTCGCTGATGCCAGGGCTGAGCGCCAGAATATCGAAACCGTTGTCCAACGCATCTTTCAGACGGCCCGTATAAAACACCAGCCCGTCAAACATCTTACCGATTTGCGACACGCGCTCAGTTTTCAGCTCCGCATCATAAGCAGCTACCTCCGCGCCGTTTTTGCGCAGATAGGCAATCATGGAAATACCCGTGCCACCTAGCCCGGCGACAAGGATTTTTTTATTTTGAAAAGTCATTTTGGTTTTGTCCTAAGTTTTTTCAGACAACGTTTTATTTCTTTCTCGGTTTTGCCTGACGATAGCCGTTACCGACATTTTTACCCGCATTGATACAAATGCGCCCTTCACATATGTAGGCATCCGACTCAGCAAATGCTTTGGCAACTTCAATGGCATGTTCATAACTCTCTAATTCCGCGCGCCTATCAGCCAAATCAACAACCGTATATCGTACCACTACAAAAAATATAATGGCAGTAATAACTAATACTACACCAATGCCGATATACCAGCTTTTGATAATTTTATTGAATTTTCCCACTTCACGATTTAATTCATCAACTGCCTTCTTATACCCCTCACTTGCTAAGCCCAACGACTGCTCAGTTTCTTGACGGATAGTTTTCCCTGCAGTGTCAACTATATTACCAACCTGTCGTCTGAACCGGTCGGACTCCTCTGACAAAGCACGCTGTTGCTCATTAATTCGGTCATCAATTTTTCTCCCGTGTTCAATAACGTCCGCCCGCAACATTACCAACACCTTTATAGCCTCATCAAATTTCTTATCGTCCATTTAAACCTTTCCCAATATAAGAATTTCAAAGCGTTCTGACCATTGTACGACTTGAGTGTGCCAATTCCTGTTGCCGCTCAAATTCCTGCTGCTCTTTATATTCAGTCAACAGGTTTTCTCCCTGTCGCAACATACGCTGACCTTCCTCCGACTGCGCCAGGCTTTTACCCAACATATCCAACTGACCGCTATCTGCAGACAAAACTGCAGCGTATAAATCACTGCCGCTCAAATTGTCCCAGTCGGTATTGTTGTAGTCGAAAGAATGTTTTTGATGATCAGACCGTTTCTGCATTTTCTGCTCATCATGAGGATACAGCACCTCGCCTTTCTCTAGTCGGTCTATGATACTCTCTCTGATTCCATATGCCCCAAGCCCTACTTTTATAGCATTACCCAAACTCCAATTTGTAGATTTGCTCTGTTCGATACGGTAATCTTTTTCCGTCAAAGTACGTGTGTTTACATTGCCGGTAAAAGTAATTTCTACAGTCCTGCCGATACCTGCAGGATCAATTTCTCGTTGAAGTTTAGAATTGACTATTTCTGAAGTCCATCCACCTTTAAAATCAAAATTTTCATTTTTGTACGGTCGAATGGCAAAATCCTTGATATATCTACTGCCATCGGGCTCAACCACAAACCGCGCTTTATCGTCCAACATAAAAGCACTGGTATTCCAGATATATGCTCTCTCGATCAAATCATCTTTGCCATCATCGTACATAGCAAGTGTCAGAGATACCCATCCTTTGTCCAAGCCAAAATGCTTCATAACTTCAGCCTTGCTGTATTCTCCGGGTTTTAATCTGTAAGCAGGTATCTGATAGTTTTCATTAAAAAATTTATTTACATATTCAAAATCCGACGCTCTTGCAAAACGTCCTGGACCATCCATAAAATCTTGTGCTGACACGGGATATGGTAATGTAGGCTGACGAAAAACTAAACTTTGATGATCTTTATTCTTAGGCGGAATAGTCTGTCCGTATAAATAAAGGCTTGTCATTTCTTCCATTGTTGGTAATTTAGCCATTTTTAATCCTTTCTAACTTTTAAAAATATAGATAACTGGGAATTTCAAAAACTTCCCCGCAACGGCTCACTCCATAATAGCTTCTTGTTTTTTCAATTTTTTTATAAACACGCTTTTGTTCTTCATCCATTTTAAAATTTGGTCTTATTTGCCAATAATCCAACTTTACATATCCATAAAATTTCCCAATAAGTTTATAGATATACTTAACTGACCCACTACCGTCATCAATATCACCTGTGTATACATGACAGCAATCATCATTGAATGATTTGAAATTAGCAATATCAAAAATCTCAGGATTTTTAGAAAAATCTTGAGATTTTTGATATCTTTCCAAAGAAATATCTGAATTCTTATTTACCAACAAAATTATTGCATCATTGATCATTTTTTCTTTTGAATATTCGGAAAAATACTTTCTATCCCGAATGCAATATCCTTTATTCGTAATATGCGTCATACCTATATATAAAATTAACGGAGTAATAATAGTTAAAATAGCTATGCCACGCTGCATTTTTATAGAAAGAGTGCGGATATATTTATAAATTTTCCATACGATGTATACAATAATAGGAAAAAAGACTATTCCAACTAACCACATCTGCATTATTCCTACAACATCCATATTACCTCCTGTTTTAGCCGTAAGCCGGATTCAGAATCCGACATTTTAAAGATTTGAGTCAAAACTTCCCACTTGGTCATAATGATTAATCTAATCCATTGTTTACTTTTATCCCTGCACTTTGAATTAACGTAAACATATACCGATTTATTCTCCCTTTCAAATTATTTTACCGACTGCAAATTCTTGGACGATATTGGCAACAAAATCTTTCTTATTAAAATCCACACTGCTTGTCATAAATAGCCTCAACCTAAATTAATCATTTCAGGATATTTTGATTTGGATCGATCGTATTAAATAACTCTTTTAATCCTTTTGAATCCAATAAAATCAAAAATCTTTCATCATTTTTAATAATTTTACTGAATGAAAAAGCTTCTCCCTCTGCCGCCTCTCGAGTAAGTATTTGGACAGAATGGGTGTTATACTTAATTTCAATCAATATCAAATATACTGAATCAAATTTATCATAGGGATTTAATGTACTTTTAATTCTATTAAAACCAGAGAAAAAATGAGAAAATTCTTTTGGCCCTAAACGATAATGGACAGATTTTGTACCAAATAAGTCCTTATAACCCAAACCTTCCCCTATTCTTTGTTTAATTTGCTCGGCAGTAGAAATGGGTAAAAATGATTCAACAAATCCATAAAGAGCATATACATCGATGGATTTAACACCCTCACTAGGAATCTGTACTATTTCATCTAATTTTTTTGCATTTTCAGCAAAATAAGTATTCATATTATGTAACTTCTGTTTTTTCGAAATATCCATATCCTTTACCAAAGTTTCAGTTTGGCAGGCTGATAATGTTATACAAAAACTAATTCCAAGTAGAAATCTCAACATAACTATCCTTTCTTATATCTTTTCCACGATTTTAAAAATATACGCAACTGGAACTTTAGAAATTTCCTCTCTATTCAATTCAGCATTTTACCTACTAATCTTTGACCACGATAACTACACTTTCGTTTTCACAGCCTTTGATAAAGAACGACTTTACCGTTTTAGGACTGGTAAGGAAAGAATGGTTATATACCTGCCGTCTAAATAAACCATAACCATAGCTCGGATTATTGAATCTGAAATTCCAATATTCCCGCGACAAGAGAAAAAGAAACAGCTGAATATCAGATATTTTGTTGAATGCAAGTATTCAGCCCACATCACAATCACTTTTCAGACGACCTCAACCTTCAAAATAACTGTCCACGCCATATTGCTTTAAAATATTTTTCAATTCGGGAATACGGATTACGGGATCAACCGCCATCGGCGGCATTGGTGGTTCGATACCGTCTTCGTTTTGGTTACGACACCAATCTGCCATCGCAAAAACTTGGATTAAAACTGGTTCGGCAAGTGTTTTGTCGATGTCCAGTTCGCTCATGGCTTGGGCAAAGCAGGCGATCCATTCGTTGCGGACTTGTACGTTGACGGCAAAAGGCATATGGCGGGCGCGCAGTTGGGGATGGCCGTATTTTTCAACAAAGAGTTGCGGGCCGCCGAGCCAACCGCTGAAAAATTCGTAGAGCTTTTCGCGTATCAGGGTCATGTCTTCGCCGTGCATTTGGCGCAAGGCTTGGTATTTCGGTTCAAGTTCCATCAAGTCGTAGAAGCGGTCGGTCAGGGTGCGGATGCCGGTTGCGCCGCCGAAAGATTGGTACATATTGGGGGACTTTCTGTGTGGATTATTGCTGGATTTATTTTTGAAATAGAGGATTCAGACAAGCATGCTTATCCTACATAATGGCCGTCTGAAACTTTCAGACGGCCTTTGGAAATTTAGCGGATTTTGAGGGTACTTAAACCAATCAGCACCAAGACGATGGTGATAATCCAAAAACGGACGACGACTTGGGTTTCTTTCCAGCCTTTTTGTTCGTAATGGTGATGAATCGGCGCCATCAGGAAAATGCGTTTTTTGGTGCGTTTGTACCAACCGACCTGCAACATAACGGAAATGGCTTCAACAACAAACAGGCCACCCATGATGACGAGGACAAATTCTTGGCGGATGATGACGGCAACGGTACCGAGCGCCGCACCGAGCGCAAGTGCGCCGACGTCGCCCATAAAGACTTGTGCCGGATAGGCGTTAAACCACAAAAAGCCGAGACATGCGCCACACATGGCGGTACAGAAAATCACGACTTCGTTCGCGCCGGCAACGTAAGGTAATTGCAGGTATTGTGCAAATTGTGAGTGGCCGCTGGCATAAGCAAAGATGGCAAGGCCGGCGGCAACGAGGACGACGGGGAAGGCGGCAAGTCCGTCAAGGCCGTCGGTCAGGTTAACAGCATTGGATGTGCCGACAATGGTCAGGTAGGACAATACCAAGAAGCCGACTACGCCAAGCGGCAAGGCAACTTGTTTGAAGAAAGGAACAATCAGGATATTGTTGGAGGAGTTTTCAGCAAGGAAGAACAGGGCAAGCGCGGCAATAACGGCGACGCTCGACTGCCACACCATTTTGAATTTGGCGGAAACACCGTTGGGGTCTTTATAGACGACTTTGCGCCAGTCGTCGTAAAAACCGAGTGCGCCGGTAGCAAGCAGGACGCCTAAGAGAATCCAGATATAAGGATTTGCCCAGTTGCCCCACAAGATTGTGGACACGGTAATGGCAGTCAAAATCAGCGAGCCACCCATGGTTGGCGTACCGTTTTTGATCAGGTGGGTTTGTGGGCCGTCGGTACGGACGGCTTGGCCGACTTTAAGCGCAGTCAGTTTGCGGATCGTCCACGGACCAAGCAATAGGGAAAACGCCAAAGCAGTCAAAGCCGCCATGACGGCGCGAAATGTGGTGTATTGAAAAATATTCAGACCGGTTAACCAGTTACTGAAATGTGCGAGCCATAAAAACATGGAACTTCCTTTTTTGTTTTTGTTGTTACAGCGGGCTTATCGCCCAATTAAAAATCAATCGGTATGCCGTCTGAAATTGCAGACGGCCTTATTGATTAAGATTATTTCTCTACCACGCAAATCGGATAGTTTCCGGGATTCTTTCCGCCGCCCAAGTCCAAGCAGGTATCTTCATAGATAAATGCCTGTACTTTCATTCCGGCATAAAACGCGGCAAACAGCAAACCAGCCAATAGAAAAATCTTTTTCATATTTCAGACGGCCTTTTACGCGGTTGTTGCTACCAATGCCTCGACCACTTCTTCCATCTTCATAAAGCGCGAGCCTTTGACCAATATAGTAGCGCGTTCAGGCAAATCGTGACTCAACACTTGGATCAGCGGATCTTTGTCTGCAAACCACAAACCTTCCGCACCAAACGTCTCTGCTGCTTCAACGCTGTTGTCGCCGACAAAATACGCAGCCTCGATACCTTTATCTCGTGCATACGCGCCAACTTCGGCGTGCATGGCAACGGCTTCATCCTCGCCCAGTTCGCCCATATCGCCCATCACAAAAATACGCGGCGCAGGCATAGCAGCGAGCACATCAATGGCGGCTTTCATGCTGTCAGGGTTGGCATTATAAGTATCGTCAATCAAAGTTGCATCTTTAATGCCTTGCTTGATATTCAGACGGCCTTTGATATTGCTGAAATTTTTCAGGCCGTCTGAAACTTCGGCAAGGCTCAAACCTGCCGCCAAAGCCAGAGCAGCGGCAGCTACGGCATTATGCACATTGTGGCGGCCGGGGACCGGCAGTACCACGGCAACACGTTCATTGCCACGCACCAAATCAAACGTGCAAGACAACGGTTTCAACTCAATATTTTCTGCATGGACATCGCCACTGGCAACGCCGAAAGTCTGAGCGTTCAATTGCGCAGTAGCAGCTTCAAATGTAGCGATATTGGCATCTTCACACGGAATCAGCGCAATGCCGTCTGAAAGCAAACCTTCGTAGATTTCGCTTTTGGCTTTGGCAATATCGCCGACGCCATCAAAACCGCAACCGACATGCGCGCGCAAAGCGTTATTGACCAAAGCAACATTCGGACCGGCGATTCGAGTCAGCAAAGACAATTCGCCAAAATGGTTCATACCCATTTCAATGACGGCATAGCGGTGTTTTTCGTTCAGTTTCAACAAAGTCAGCGGCAAGCCGATATGGTTGTTGAAATTGCCGGCAGTCGCCAACACAGCTTCATCACCGAATCGATGACGCAATACGCCGGCCAACATCTCTTTAACCGTCGTTTTGCCGGAAGAGCCGGTAATGCCAAAGACAAACGGATTCACATTTTCACGCCACGCCTTCGCCAGTTTTTGCAAAGCCGCAAGGGTATCGTCAACCTTCAATGCACCTTTCAAAGCCGCACAATCTTCGCGCGAAACCACAACTGCCGTTGCCCCCGCTGCCAATACATCTTCAACAAAGTCATGCGCGTCAAAGCGCTCACCGGCAAGCGCGAAAAATACGTCGCCGTCCTGAATATCGCGGCTGTCGGTAACAATACGCGAAACGGGTCGATTTTCAGACGGCATCGGAAGGTTGAGGGTCTGACAAATAAAATTAAGGTCTAGTGGTTTCATGATTGTGTTTCTTGTCCTTGTTCTACTTGTTCTAACGGTTCCACATTTTTATCCGTATTTTGGGAAACCATTTTTAAATGACGACAATTGCGTCCTGCCAGCACAATAAAAAGAATAGCGGCAAAATTTACACCGACAGTAAGCTTATGTACCGTAAGGCTAAATGATAATTGCAGCACACTTTCTATATAATACGTAAAAGAAAATGCCTCTCCTACAAAGACTATTTGCAATAAGCATGGCGTGTACACATATATCATTCTCTTAAAACCAACTTCACGGAATTTAAACGCATTCCATGCTGCAGACAACGCCAATACACCCAAAATGAAAAGTAAAATCCCAAAAAACACAGCCCATGCCATGTTGTTAATCAGTCCCTGCACACTCTGAATTGATGCCAGAATCAACCAAACCACGCCCTGCACAAAAGTCAGCCATGCCATAAATTTGCCGCTTTTGGGCAATTTTTTATAATCAGGAAATGTATTGGAAAACCAACTTTTCATACTATAAATCACTTTCTCTTATCAACTGCCGATTTTCCCGTACTGCTGGTAATCGGAAAAACACAATACAATGGTTTTACCGTTTTGGCGGTAGGGGTGGCAAAGGCTGTAATTGCCGTCTTTTGCCTCATAACGTATTTCATTTGTTTGTCCGGCAAATATTCTTTGCAAGTATTCACGCTCGCTCAGATTTGGTGCATAAAGATATTGCGTTTTACTGATTGTTTCTTTATTGCCATTCCGAGTAACGACAAAACCATTATCATCGCCTACTCCCTGAACATTGGGTGCCTGCTCATCAATCCCACTTAACTGGGAATCAGCTGAGAAAGCTAAATAAACCTGTTTATTACCGATCGTATCCGGCACAATCACCGTAGCTGCTTTAAAGGCAGAATCTTCCTTCGACATCAGCTCAAGGATTAACGCTGCTTTTTTGATGTACGCCGAGTCAAAACGATAATCTGCCAAAGCATTGATTTGCGATGGATTATCCTTGACGATACGCTCTAGAGATTGAGTCAAAATCTGACGTTTTTTCTGAACAGTCAGATAATTTCCGCCAAATAGCAAAGCGGCCAAAACAGGAAATACTGCCAACAACAAATATAAGGTTTTCCGACCGCCTTTGCTTTCTTCCTCTTGTCCTCGCTCGGCAATACGGGTCAAATTCAGCATAATATTCAATATCAAGGCACCCGCCATCACGGCAAAAATCCCCAAAATACTCATCAGGAAAATTTCCGTAATGTATTCGCGGAATACCTTAAGCCCGAAAACATTGGATAAAATCAGAACAAATACCCAGTACACCAGGAGCACGACTGCCGCCATGCCGACGATATTCGTTACCTTAACCAATTTCTTTGCGTTCATACTCTCAAATCTTGTTCAGACAGCATCTGCTCTGATTAATCAGTGGATACGGATTCACTGCGCCTCTGGGCAGATACATATATTGCCATCTTAGTTAATTAATTCTTCTTAACGAAATGATATATCTAGATTTTGAATATTTCAGATCAACACTTCCAATGGCTTGGTCGCGTCAAGCTAAATTGAAAAAGCGTGTATAACGGAGACATAAATGGCTCAGAATCAAAATTTGCATCCGCATTCACATAAATAACTGCCCTATTTTTAAAACTGATTTGATAGGCTTTTTCCGTTGGTATAAATTCACTTCTACAACCCACCAACTCCTTCACTACTCCCTTACCCAAATTAGCTTCCAAAATTTTTTTTAAATTGTTTATTCGGATATGAGCTTGATAAATCGATTGAATTAATATAACCATCTCGACCATGTATAATGACTTCACTATCTTTCAAAGTTTTGACCTTTATTCGACTGGAGTTATACATATTCTTCTCTTTTTTTAGGTTGCCATACTGCCATTTCATACCCTTAATATGGTACCGGTCTGCCTCAGTCCCTACTTCAGGCTGCTTCGTGTCTGAGAAAATCAACAATAATTCTTTAAGCTGCATATTACTCTGAGAAACTGGAACATTTCTGGTTTTTGCAGAAATATCTATAGAAAATACGATACAAAGCAAACCTAACAATAATTTTCTATTCATTTTTCAATCCTAAAATCCTTAATTTAAAACTTACCCACTAAATCTTATTAAAAATAAATTAATAAGAAAATACAAGACAATTAAAAAACCTATATTTAATTCAGACGGCCTATCTGCTCTGATTAATCAGTAGATACGGATTCACCGCGCCGTTTGGCAGATACACGCCGTAATGTAGGTGGGCCGGTGTGGTTCTGGCATTGCCGGTTTTACCGACATAGCCGATGACCTGCCCTTCTTTTACTCGCTCATACAGGCGGATACGGGCAAATTTATTCAGGTGGGCATAATAATGCCACGCACCCGGCCCTTGAATACCGATAACTTTACCGCCCAATCGGTTGCGCCCGATTTTGGTTACGATACCGGGCGTGGTACTGCGTATCGGCGTGTTTTTCTTGGCAAAAATATCCACACCTTCATGTCTGCGCCCCTGACTGCGCGCCGCGCCCCAGGTATCGTCAAACCGTTTGCCTTTAACGGGATTAGGCAGGCTTTGCTCGGCAGGAGGCTGTTGCGCCCTCAACTGCTCGATTTCGGCAGTAGGACGCGGAAGTTGTTTGGTTGTACAGCCTGCGAATAAAACTACGGCTGTACTGATTAATAAGGTTTTTGTCGGCATTTTCAGCATCAAATCGGTCTCCTTGTTGTTCAGACAGCATTGTTAAAAAGTCCTCTGAAACAAACAACTGTGATGGGTTTAATGGCTGACGTGCCGTAATGCGTGTGTCGTATTGCTTTTGTTGTATATGTTTAAATCTTTTTCAGACGGCCTTAAGGTTCGGGCCGTCTGAACATTTTCGATATAGCTTAACCGCACTCTGCCAATGCTTTTTCTGCGATTTCAAAATCGGAGAAATGGTGCTTCACGCCTTGTACATCCTGATAGTTTTCATGCCCTTTACCGGCAATCAGAATGATGTCGTTCGCAGCGGCTTGCTCAACCGCATAACGGATGGCAACTGCGCGATCAACTTCGACGCATTCAGGATTAGGGACGGCAGGCAAAATATCGTTGATGATGTCTTGCGGATTTTCCAAGCGTGGGTTGTCGCTGGTTACGACAACTTTATCTGCGCCCTGCACGGCTGCTGCGCCCATCAATGGACGTTTGCCGCGATCGCGGTTGCCGCCGCAGCCGAATACGCACCACAAAGCCGCACCCTGCGGTTTGATTTCCTGCAAGGTGGAGAGTGCTTTTTCCAATGCGTCAGGTGTGTGGGCGTAATCGACGACGACCAAAGGTTTGCCGCTGTTCATGATGCAGTCCATGCGGCCTGAGGCGGGACGGATTTTTGCCAGTACAGCCAATACTTTATCAAGCGGATAACCGTTGGCACAAAGCAAGGCGATGCAGGCGGCGAGGTTTTGCGCGTTAAACCGTCCGAGCAGACGGGTGCGGCATTTTCCTTCGCCCCATGGTGTTTGGAATACGGCTTCCATACCGTCTGAAGAAGCGGTGAAATCGGTAATGCGGATATCGGCGTGTTCGCTGAAACCATAGCCGTAAACGGCTAAATCGGGACAGTCTTTTTTCAGACGGCCTGCGAGTTCTGCGCCGTATTCATCATCGACATTGATGATGGCGTGTTGCAGGCCATACCAGTAAAACAGACGCGACTTGATGGCGCCGTAGGCTTCCATCGTGCCGTGGTAGTCGAGGTGGTCGCGGGTGAGATTGGTGAAGATTGCGCTGCGAAACGGCACGCCGTTGACGCGCGATTGGTCAAGGCCGTGGCTGGAAACTTCCATCGCAGCGGCTGTTGCGCCTTGCTGACGGAAGCGGTAGAGCAGGGTTTGGACATCGACAGGGGCAGGCGTGGTATGCGTGGTCTCTTCCAATGCGCCCCAAAAGCCGTTGCCGACTGTACCGATAATGGTGGTTTTTTCGCCCAGAAGATCGGCGGCTTGCGCCAGCCATTGTGTGATAGAGGTTTTGCCGTTGGTACCGGTTACACCCCAAACTTTAAGGCCGTCTGAAACATTGCCGTAAACCTGTGCCGCCAACATACCGGCGCGATGTTTCAGATCTTTAATGCCTTGATTGGGAACGTTCCATTCGGGATTCCATGTGAATTTGCCGTCATCATCCCAAAAAACAAAGGTTGCACCGTTGGCAATGGCGGCAGGAATATAGCTGCGGCCGTCTGTATATTCACCCTGACAGGCAACGAAAATGTCACCCTGTTTAATTTGTCGGCTGTCTGAATGCAACAAACGCCCTGCTGCGTTTTCACACAGCAGAGGCGGAAAGTTGGTTTCAGCCAAGGGGGTTAACTTGCTGAACATAAACAATATCTCTTTGATTGTTTGGATTATGACGGTACTTTGACGGTAGCGGTATTACTTAAAGGCTTGGTCGGGGAAACACCCAAGATGTTCAAGCTTCCGCTCATGACTTCTTTGAATACGGGACCGGCAACCACGCCGCCGTAATAGCCGTTGGCAGTCGGTTCGTCGATGGTAACGGCCACAATCACGCGTGGATTTTTAGCCGGAGCAAAACCGATGAACGTACCAACGTGTTTGTTGTCCACATAGCGGCCATTAACCAGTTTACGCGCCGTACCGGTTTTCGCACCTACGTCGAAACCATCGACAGCACCGGCAGTACCGGTACCGCCGGCTTCAGTAACGGAAACCATCAACTCGCGCACTTTTTTTGCGGTAGAGGCTTTGATGACGCGCTTGCCTTTAGGGGCAACCGCTTGTTTTTCAAAGCTGACTGGCAACAATTCGCCGTCATGGGTCAAGACAGTATAGGCACGCGCCAATTGCAACAGGCTTAATTGCAGGCCATAACCGAAAGACATGGTTGCCTGTTCGATTTTTTGCCATCTGCGCCAGCTTCTCAACAAACCCGCAGTTTCACCCGGGAAGCCTGAATGCATACGCACGCCCACACCCAAATCATGATAGAAATCATACATTTCTTTAGGCGTAAACATGGCAGAAAGTTTACTGGTACCGACGTTGGAAGATTTTTGCATGATGCCACGTACATCCAAAGTAGGATAAACGTGGGTGTCTTGTACGGTGGCCGGGCCGATTTTGTAAGGCAGGGTATTGAATGTATCGGTCGTATCCACTTTGCCGGAATCCAACGCTTTGGCAATGGTAAACGGCTTCATGGCAGAACCTGGTTCAATCATATCGGTTACGGCGCGGTTACGGCGTTGTTCGCTATTAGCCTGGCCGGGCTGATTCGGATCGTAAGCCGGGCTGTTGACCAAAGCCAAAATTTCGCCGGTTTGCGCATCCAATACCACAACCGTACCCGCTTTGGCCTTGTGATAAGCCACAGCTTTGTTCAACTCCTCATAAGCCAGCGTCTGAATGCGCTGATCCAAAGACAAAATCATGTCTTGGCCGTTTTTAGGTACGCTGTTGCGAGGAGAGTCGAGGCTGTCTACGATGTTGCCTTTATTGTCGCGCAATACGACTTTCGCACCATCTTCGCCGCGCAGGCTGTCTTCACGGGAAAGCTCCAAACCCTCCTGACCTTTGCCGTCAATATTGGTAAAACCGATAACGTGCGCAAACAGATTGCCCATCGGGTAATGGCGTTTCAATTCTTTTTGGAATGCGATGCCTTTAATGCCCAATGCTTTGATTTCTTCCGCTTTTTCGTAGCTGAGTTGACGCTTCAGATAGATAAATCCTTTGTCTTTTTTAGACAATTTATTTTTTAACACTTCAACAGGCACATCGGCAATGGCCGACAGTTTCTCCAACTGCTCGTCAGTCGGCATTTCCTCCATACCGGAAGGCATGGCATACAATGATTCGGTAGGCGCGCTCAAAGCCAATGTAGCACCATTGCGGTCGGTAATCATACCGCGTGATGCAGGCAGCGGAAGCGTACGCACAAAACGTTGGTCGCCCTGATTTTTCAAAAACTCATGCTGACTGGTTTGCAGATAAACCCCGCGCACCAACAGACCGGCAAATGCCAGCGCAACGGCGCCCAGCACCAAACCGATACGTCCGTTACTTGTCAGCGGTTTTTTTATTTTTGTGGTTCCAGACAGCATTTGAGGTTTATATTCGTTCTTAATTAACATGTTGGACTTCTCATGACTTAGCTGCTCAGTGAGCTATTAATTCCCGTAAACACCTTGAAAACAAGGCTATATTCTTATTTTTTGCGTTCCAGCATAGCCGTATTATGCGCACCCGGCGGAAGCAGATGTTGCTTTTCAGCCGCCACTTTAATCAGTTTGTGGTTGGCCAATCTTGCCTGCTCCAGCTTCAAGCGCGCGTAATCCTGTTCCAACTGAATTTCCCGTTTTTGCGCCTTATCCAACTCGATAAAGTGCAAGCGCGACTGGTTTTGCTTAAACACTACGGCAAAGGCCGAAACCGTCACCAAAACCAGTAATAAAATATTCAACTTACCCATTTCAAACTTTCAGATGGCCTGTCAACAGAAACATCCCTTGCGACAATGCCGAAACGCTTCCCTAGTCAACAACCGAAAATTCGCCGCTGCTGCGCTCCGCCACCCGCAAAACCGCACTGCGCGCACGCGGATTGGCTTCAGTCTCTGCCGAACCCGGTTTGATTGCTTTGCCCACAGCCTTCAAAGGCGGCTGAGGCAAATCCGCTTCCTTGACCACTGCCCAACGGGGCAAAGGCGCATGTTGCGAATATTTTTTAATAAACTGCTTCACAATTCTGTCTTCCAAAGAATGGAACGCAATGACAGCCAAGCGTCCACCCTCTTTCAGACGGCCTGCAACCTGCGGCAAAACTGCCTCTACCTCTTCGAGCTCGCGGTTAATAAAGATGCGAACTGCTTGGAAGGTGCGCGTTGCAGGGTCTTGTCCGCGCTCGCGAGTACGGACGTTTTGCGCCACAAGCTGCGCCAGCTTGCGGGTTGTATCGATGGGACTTTCCTCCCGTTGCGCAACAATGGCGCGCGCAATCTGGCGACTAAACCGCTCTTCACCATAATTCTTAATAACCTCGTGTAAATCCTGTTCAGATGCGGTTGCAATCCATTCCGCCGCAGACATCCCGCGGGTCGGATCCATCCGCATATCCAATGGCGCATCAAAGCGGAAACTGAATCCGCGGCTGCCATCGTCAATTTGCGGCGACGAAATCCCCAAATCAAAAAGCGCACCGTCAATCTTATCGATGCCCAATTCATCCAAGGCCGTCTGAAATGTTTCAAAACCATTGTGTACGACACTGACACGCTTATCTTGCGCCGCCAGCTCATTGGCTACCGCAATCGCCTCGGGGTCTTTATCAAAAACAACCAAACGCCCCTGCTCGCCCAAACGCGACAAAATCAGCCGGGAATGCCCTCCCCTGCCGAACGTACCGTCCACATAAATCCCGTCTTCACGGATTGCCAACGCATCCACCGCCTCATGCAACAAGACAGTAACATGCTGATAATTTTCAACTTTACTCACAATTGCAAATCCGTTTGACTCAATTGGAAAGCCAATTCGTCAGGATCGATATCCAAAGCCTGATTCATTTCCTCTTCCCAATGTTCGCGGCCCCACAACTCCATACGGTTTGCACGGCCAACCAAAGTAACTTCTTTTTCAAAATCCACACGTTTGCGCAGATTAGCCGGGATCAAAACACGTCCGGCGCTGTCCCACTCCAAAATCTCCGCATTGTGCAGCAGCAGATTTTGATACCGTTGCAAAGATTCATTGCCGGCTACTTTCAACTTTAGAATCTGCTCGGCTTTTTCCTCCCAAACGGGCTCCGGGTACATCAATAATTTTTTTCGGGAATCCAGCGTGACCACAATTGCAGGCGTATAACGGCGCAGCAAAATATCGCGGAATTTGGCAGGAATCGCCAACCGCCCTTTACTGTCCATACTCAATTCATGAGCACCGCCAAACACATCACACCCCAAATTCGATTAAAATAAAACAGAGTGAGATTAAAAATCCCACCTTCCTAAAATATTTCGTTTTCGCTTCAACAGGACACTTTTCAGGAAAAAGTAACCACTTTCACCCACTATGCCCCACTAACCGACACTATAAGAAATTTTGGCAATCAGGTCAAATCCGTTTCTTATCTGAAATGAAACACTAAATGCTTAAAATTCAATAGTTTATATACGCAATAATGAATGACATATGGATTTTCTAAGCATTTTGTTTAGCATAAAATACTAGATATAGTATGACTTATATTATAAAAATACTACATATAGTATTTTTATACTCAATTACCACCCATTCCGTAAGCAGCTATAATATACAAACAAATTCAAATTTTTTACATTATCTAACAGTCATGAAGCCACAACTCCCCCTCCCCCCCCCTGACGCACAAGCCTCTTCAGCACACCTGACTAAGCTCATCAAAAACGAAATTGAACAACATCGAAACTGGATACCTTTCTCCCGATTTATGGAGCTTGCCCTTTACACACCCCAATACGGCTATTACAGCGGAGGCAGCCATAAAATCGGCACGGACGGCGACTTCATCACTGCTCCCACCCTCTCCCCCCTATTCGGACAAACCCTTGCCAAACAACTTGCCGAATTACTGCCGCAAACAGCAGGCAATATCTACGAATTTGGTGCAGGCACAGGCCATCTTGCCGCTACTTTGTTACAAAATCTTTCAGACGGCCTAAATCATTACTACATTATTGAGCTGTCGGCAGAGCTTGCAGAGAGACAACGTCAACATATCCTTGAGCACACATCTCCCGAAGCAACCGCAAAAGTCATCCACCTCACCGCATTACCCGAACACTTTGACGGCATCATCATCGGCAACGAAGTATTGGATGCCATGCCGGTGGAACGCTTGATTTATCAAGATGAAGGTTTTCAACAAATCGGCGTCAGCTTAGAGAATGACAAGCTAATCGAAGCCATCAGACCATTGGCCCAAGCCGAGCTTACACAAACAGCCTCTTTGTACTTTCCTCCCCTCCCTTCATACACAAGCGAGCTTCACTCGGCACAATATGCCTTTATCCAAACCCTGGCCGCCAAATTGCAGCGTGGCGGCATGATATTTATCGATTACGGCTTCGACGCCGCCCAGTATTACCATCCGCAACGCAAAGAAGGCACATTTATCGGCCACTATCGCCACCACACCATCCACGACCCATTTTTCAACATCGGCCTGACCGATCTGACTGCACATGTCAATTTCACCGATATTGCACGCGCCGGCACAGAATCAGGTTTGGACTTAATCGGCTACCTGCCCCAATCTTATTTCCTGCTCAATCTCGGCATCACTGATCTGCTGGCGCAAATCGGCAGTCCGGATTCAATTGAATACATCCAAGCCGCCGCCGCAGTACAAAAACTGATCCATCAGCACGAAATGGGCGAGCTTTTTAAAGTGATCGCTTTTGGCAAAGACATCGATATCGATTGGACAGGCTTCGTTCACGGCGATATTTGCCATAAACTATAACTCGACCATCTACTTTTTATTTTTTAAAAACAATAAGAAATAAAAAAAACCAAAATTAGCGCTTGCCAAATATTCAAAAAAAACTATAATAGCGACTTCACGAAACGGCGAATTAGCTCAGTCGGTTAGAGCAGAGGAATCATAATCCTTGTGTCCGGGGTTCGAATCCCTGATTCGCCACCAAATTTCGGGGGTATAGCTCAGTTGGTAGAGCGCTTGCATGGCATGCAAGAGGTCAGCGGTTCGATCCCGCTTACCTCCACCACTAAACAAAAAAGCTCTTGTTAAATACAAGAGCTTTTTTGTTTGGCTTAATTAATAATCAGATAAGGCATCAGAGCTTCCCTTCAATACCTAATCAATAAAGGCCGTCTGAAACATTTCAGACGGCCTTTTATCTTTGATTACTTCACAAGCTTCAATACTTTTTTCGGTTTTTCTTCCGCAGATTCAGCTTTTTTATCTTCCGTTACAGCAGGACTGGTAGAAGCAGGCTGATATGGTTCTACCTCGAAACCCATACCCTCTCCACTTTCACGGCCAAATATACTGACAATATGACCGACCGGAATCCAAATCTCGTGCGCTACGCCGGAAAAACGCGCAGAGAAATTGACCCATTCATTGTCGATATTTAAATTATGGCTGGCAGTAGGGCCAATATTTAAAACAATCTCATTGTCACGTACATACTGCATCGGAACGCGGGTATGTTCGTTTACCCACGCGACGATGTGCGGCGTTTGGTTATTATCCAAGCACCATTCATACAAAGCGCGCAACAAATACGGTTTGGTTGAAGTTGCCATAAACCCATCCTTTAGCGGCGCATGGCTTTTTCAGCCGGAGTCAATGCCTCAATGAAGGCTTCGCGTTGGAAAATACGTTCCGCGTATTTCAGCAAAGGCGCGGCAGATTTGCCCAGTTTGATGTCGTAATAGTCCAAACGCCACAGCAGCGGGGACAAAGCAACATCGATCATAGAGAAGTCATCACCCAAAATATATTTGTTTTTAGCAAAAGACGGTGCCAGCAGGGTCAAGCCATTGCCAATGGCTTCACGCGCTTTAGCCTGTTCTTTATTGGTAGATTCAGGGTTTTCCAACACTTGCACCAAGCTGAACAGTTCTTTTTCCATACGGTACAGCACCAAACGGCCGCGACCGCGCATAACAGGATCACCCGGCATCAATTGAGGATGAGGGAAACGCTCGTCAATGTATTCGTTGATGATGTTTGATTCGTGCAAAATCAGATCACGCTCAACCAAGACCGGTACTTGGTTATACGGATTCATCAAAGCCAAGTCTTCAGGTTTATTGAACACGTCCACATCTTTGATTTCAAAATCCATGCCTTTTTCGTACAGCACAAAACGGCAACGTTGGCTGAATGGACAAGTAATACCCGAATACAAAGTCATCATAATCTTCTACTCCTGATCAATCTTTTCAGACGGCCTTAAGCCTTATAAAAATTCAGAAAGAATTATACATAATTTCAAATACTTAATCCAGAAATTTAAAATAATACGCTGTTTATATTAAGTAATTTTTAGATTTTCATTAATTCAACATAAATTAATCAAGCAAACAAAAAAGGCAAACCTGAAACAGGTTTGCCTTTTTGATTCAAAAGAATTAATGAACGTCTTTCCAGAATTCTTTTTTCAGGAAGTACGCCAACGGCAACATTACGGCAAACAGGAATGTCAAAACCATGTAACCGATACGGTGGCGTTGCAATTGAGCAGGCTCACCCATGTATACCAAATAGTTCACCAAATCGCGTACATACGCATCGTACTCTTTTTGGATTACTTTACCGTTAGGCAGACGACGGCTATGCAGACCGGTAGATTCCCAATACAGTTTAGGAGTCAGGTTGCCGTGCTCGTCTTTAATCATAACGGGCTGACCTTTGGCATCCAACTCAACGGCTTGAACACCTTGTTGTTCCCACAATGGGTGAGGCATACTCGCGCCGGCCAAAACGGTATTATTCCAACCGTTCGGCCGAGTTGGGTCTTTATAGAAGCCGCGCATATAAGCGTACAGGTAGTCTGCACCTTTAGAACGGGCAATCAGGGTCAAATCCGGCGGAGGCGCACCCAACCATTTGGAAGCATCTTTCGGATCCATGGCCGCTACCATCACGTCACCAACGTTGTCTGTTGTGAACATCAGGTTTTTCTTGATTTCATCTTCAGTCAAACCGATGTCTTTCAGACGGTTGAAGCGCATACCGCTTGCAGAGTGGCAAGACAAACAGTAGTTTGTAAAGATTTGCGCACCGTGCTGCAGGCTGACTTGGTCACGCAGGTCGATATCGACTTTTTCATAGTTTGCATGGCCGCCGCTGGCGACGGCTGCACTCATAGGCACTGCCAGCAATAAGGCAGCAAACCAGTTTTTCAGAGTTTGTTTCATTTTCGCTGCCCTCATCAGATATTGGTTGCAAACAAGTAAGCACCAACAACGGTAATACCGACATAAACAAAGAACATAATTTTTTGTTTAGTAGTGCTCATGGTTACGCGTTCAGGAACTGGTTTGTTGGTATCCAGTTTGGTATAGAACGGCATACCCAGGAAGAATGCAAAATAGACGAAAGACAGGATACGTGCAACCAAAGTACGGGTATCAGTTGCTACCATTGCACCCAAAATACCCAAACCGATGAAGGCAATGATGAACAGAACCAACGCAGTTTTGAAGATTGGGCCGCGATAACGGACAGATTTAACTTCGCCTTTATCCAACCAAGGCAACAGGGCAATCAGGACAACTGCTGCACCCATACCGATTACGCCCCATACCTGAGTACCAGCAAAGGAAGGAATCGCACGCAGAATTGCGTAGAATGGAGTGAAGTACCATACCGGCGCAATGTGCGGAGGTGTTTTCAGCGCATTCGCTGCATCGAAGTTTGGCGCTTCGAGGAAGTAGCCGCCGCCTTCAGGTGCAAAGAACAACACAGAACAGAAGACAATCAGGAATACAACGACACCCAAGATGTCTTTAACGGTGTAGTAAGGATGGAATGGAATACCATCGCGTGGAATACCGTTTTCGTCTTTGTTTTTCTTGATTTCAACGCCGTCAGGGTTGTTAGAACCCACTTCGTGCAGGGCGATGATGTGAGCCACAACCAAGCCGAGCAACACCAGCGGTACGGCGATAACGTGCAGGGCGAAGAAGCGGTTCAGAGTAACGTCGGAAACGTTGAAGTCACCACGAATCCAAGTGGACAAATCAGGACCGATAACAGGGATGGCGGAGAACAGGTTAATAATTACCTGCGCACCCCAGAAGGACATTTGACCCCAAGGCAACAGGTAACCCATAAAGGCTTCTGCCATCAATGCCAAGAAAATCAGGGAACCGAAAATCCACACCAATTCACGAGGTTTTTTGTACGAACCATAAATCAGACCGCGGAACATGTGCAGATAAACGACGATGAAGAAGAAAGATGCGCCGGTGGAGTGCATATAGCGGATAATCCAGCCACCAGACACGTCGCGCATGATGTACTCTACTGCGGTAAAGGCAGCAGGCAGATGGTAGGCGTTCAGGTTGCCGTCCGGTTTGTAGTTCATGGTCAGGAAAATACCGCTGACGATTTGAATCACAAGGACAAGCAGGGCCAAAGAGCCGAAGTAGTACCAGAAGTTGAAGTTCTTCGGCGCATAGTATTGAGCCAAATGCTCATTCCACATTTTAGACAGAGGGAAGCGAGCGTCCATCCAGCCTAACAATGCTTTTGCTTTGCTATTGGTTTGGTTTGCCATAATTATCGTTCCTTATTTTTAGTCTTCGCCCACCAAAACAGTTGTATCGCTCAGATATTTGTAAGGCGGTACAACCAAGTTGGTCGGTGCAGGAACACCTTTGTATACGCGGCCTGCCATGTCGAATTTCGAACCGTGGCAAGGGCAGAAGAAGCCGCCTTTCCAGTCTGCGCCCAAATCCGCAGGGGCAACGTCGGGACGGTAAGTCGGAGAGCAACCCAGGTGGGTACAGATACCGATAGCGACGAGGAGGTTCGGCTTGATCGAACGGGTCTCGTTTTTACAGTTTTCGGGCTGATGATCCACTTCGGAATTAGGATCTGTAACTGCGCCATCCAAACTTTTCAAGTCTTTGAGCTGTTGATCTGTACGGTTGACCAGCCAAATTGGTTTGCCCTGCCATTCGGCAGTCAGCATTTGGCCTGCTTCGATTTTGCTGACATCTACTTCGACAGCAGCACCGGCAGCCTTAGCTTTCTCCGATGGAAAGAAGCTGGCCACGAAGGGCGTAGCTACGCCCAGAGCCGCCACACCGCCTGCACCGCAAGTAGCCAGTGTCAGAAAACGGCGGCGGCCGTTGTTGATTTCTTGATTATCCATTATTCAGTCGTCCTAAAATTTTGGGAATACCGAGCCATTAAACAGCGTAATTCTACCTAGTTTGTTGTAATACTCAAAGCATTATTTAAAATAAGGTAAAGTTTTTATGATATTGCTCAATACTCAGGCAGGGTTGTTTTCATCAAAGTGAACCACTTCGATACCGAATTTTTCTGCCACGGCATCGCCTAAGGCGCGGACGCCGTAACGTTCTGTCGCATGGTGTCCGGCGCTGATAAATGCCACACCCGTTTCGTTGGCAAGATGATATTGCGCTTCGGAAATCTCACCGGTCAGATACGCATCGACACCTTCGTCTACGGCCGTCTGAAAAAATCCCTGCGCACCGCCACTGCACCAAGCAATGCGTTTGATTTCGCGTTCAAGATCGCCGATAACGGTCGGCTTGCGGCCGAATACCGCCTCAATGCGTTCAGACAACTGCGCCAATGTTTGCGTGGTTTTCAGACGGCCTGTATTCAACAGGTTTTGCTCGCCGAATTGTTTTTCGAGCACCCAATCGAGTTTCTCGGCCAACTGTGCGTTATTGCCTAATTGCGGGTGTGCGTCCAGCGGCAGGTGGTAGCCCGCCATATTGATTTGGTGTTGCAGCAAGGTTTCAATGCGTGCTTTTTTCCAACCGGTAATCGTGACAGGCTCGCTTTTCCAAAACATACCGTGGTGAACCAAAAGCAGATCCGCCCCCTGCTCTACGACAAAATCGATTGCCGCTTTGCTGGCGGTAACCGAAGTGGCGACTTTGGCAATTTCTTCTTTGCCTTCAACCTGCAAACCGTTGGGCGCATAGTCCTTAAACAGCCCGACCTGCAAAGTCTCATCGCACCAAGCCAGAATTTCGCGGCGTAAAGCCATATTCCGCTCCTTATATCTATCTTCAAAAACAGCTTCGCATTCTAACCGCAAAATCTGTTTATGCCTCAAATTCTTACATTCCGATTTCAGCAATCATTCCCAACATTAATCATTTGCACATCATCATGAATTATTTTAATATACGCCACCTTACCCACAGGCCGTTTGAAAACACATGGACTCTATTATCGAATTGCGTCATCTCAAAACCTTGCTGGCTTTAGAAGAAACCGGCAGCGTTTCCCTTGCCGCCAAACGGGTTTTCCTGACCCAATCCGCCCTGTCGCACCAAATCCGCGCCTTGGAAAATTATTACGAAACGCCGTTGTTTGAACGCAAATCCACACCTTTGCGCTTCACTCCGGCCGGTATGCGCCTGTTGCAACTGGCGCGCGAACTGTTGCCGCAGGTTGCCGCTGCCGAACGTGATCTGGTGCGGATTATCGAAGGCGAAGCCGGCGAACTCAGGCTTGCCGTCGAATGCCACACCTGCTTTGACTGGCTGATGCCTGCCATGGGCGAGTTCCGCCCCTTATGGCCGCAAGTTGAATTGGACATCGTTTCCGGTTTCCAAGCCGATCCGGTCGGGCTGCTGCTGCAACACCGCGCTGACCTTGCCATCGTTTCCGAAGCCGAGCCGCTCAACGGCATCAGCTACCGCCCTCTATTTGCCTATGAAATGGTCGGCATCTGCGCAGAAGACCACCCGCTTGCCGACAAAGACGTTTGGGAAGCCGAAGATTTTATCGACGAAACCCTGATTACTTATCCCGTCCCCGACGAAATGCTGGATTTGCCCAAAAAAGTGCTGCTGCCCAAAGGCATTAATCCGCCGCGCCGCCACAGCGAGCTGACCATCGCCATTATTCAGCTGGTTGCCAGCAAACGCGGCATCGCCGCCCTGCCCTACTGGACGGTCATGCCGTATTTGGAAAAAGGCTACGTCGTTCATCGCAAAATCACTTCAGACGGCCTGCAAAGCAAACTTTATGCCGCCATTCGCACGGAAGATGCCAACAAAGGCTATCTGGACAACTTCTGCCAAATCACGCATGACCGCTGTTTTGCCGATTTGCCGGGCTTGAGCGAATTGGAAATGTAAACTTGAAACAATCAAAAGGCCGTCTGAACAATTTTCAGACGGCCTTTTCAATACACAAAAATTTCACTGCTTCTCTTCAGATTCATCCGAACCCAAACATGCCGACAAATCGATTTCAGACGGCCATGTTTTATCAGGCGCAACCCGAATATCGAAATGCTCGCCGCGATAATCGAAAACCAAACGCCAAGCGTGCAGAAACAGATGTTCCGCCTCATCACCGCCATACAACGTATCGCCCAAAATCGGACTGCCTATGCTTTTCATGGCCACGCGCAGCTGATGAGTTTTGCCGGTAAACGGTTGCAACACAAACAGGCGCAAACCGGGCTTCAGGCTTTGGCTGCTGAAACGGGTAACAGCAAAATTATCCTTATCACGCGTCAGCTTCCATGTACCGCGCCGCGAACGCGCCATACCGCCTTTCACCCAGCCCTGCTTTTTCACCGGCTTGTGCGTACCGAGTGCCAAATAAGTTTTACGCATGGTTTTCTCGGCAAACTGTGCCGACAAAGCCGCCGCGCTGTCACGGTTGAGCGCAAGCAGCAACAGGCCGCTGGTGGCTTTGTCCAAACGGTGAACCAGCCACACGCGTTCAACGCCGAGCTGCTGCGCCAGCGATGCGGTCAGACAAACCTCCCCTTCCGATTCGCTGTGCACCGATACCCCGCAAGGCTTATTGATGACCACAAAGTCTTTGTGTTCAAAAACAATGTCCCACATTTCAGACGGCCTTCAACACGATACCGTCGCCAAGCAGGGTCAAAATACCCAGCAGGCAGAACAAAATACATGCGGCAATGCGCACTGCTTTGGCCGGAATTTTGCGCATCAGCATTTCGCCCAAATACACGGCAGGCACAGAAGCAATCATCAAACCGGCAATACTGCCGACCACGACCAGCAGGATAGATTGGTATTTGGCCGCCAAAAGAACCGTCGCAATTTGCGTTTTGTCTCCGATTTCCGCCAAGAAAAACAGGACGACCGTCGCCGTAAATGCGCCGTATTTCAGCCACTTGCCGTCAGGGTCTTCGTCTTTGTCCGGCAGCAGCAGCCATAAACCGACCGCAATAAAGCTGCCACCGACCACCCATTTCATGACTTCGGGCGAAATAGCGGATGCCAGCCAGACACCGAGTGCGGCTGAAACAAGATGGTTCAACAGGGTTGCAATAAAGATACCGGCAACAATCGCGTTTTTGTGGGCAAAACGTGCTGCCAAAAAAAGCGCCAGCAATTGCGTTTTATCGCCGATTTCGGCAATGGCAACGCCCAGCGTCGAGGAGAAAAAAGCTTCCATGATTTAAGATACTCAACCGAAAAGCGGGCAAACAAAAAGCGCTGTGCATACCGCCCGCAAGGGTATGGACAACGCTTACGTCTTGCCTGTCTTCCGATAAAGCAGAGAAGATACCGCTGCCACGGCCGCACAAGCCGATTATGTTGACAACGGTTTCGGCATTGCGCCGAATGGCTACTCCCGTAAGAGTGAAGCGCGCATTGTAAGACAAACCATGGCTTGAAGCAACAAAAAGAAAAACAAAAGGCCGTCTGAAATCTCATTCAATCAGGTTTCAGACGGCCTTTTTCACAGCGATTAATTATCGGAGAACAAATCGCCTACTTTTTCGCCTACTTTTTCCCAAAACGATTTTTTGCGCGGGGTTTGGCTGAGATTGAGACCGGAGGAGATTTTTTCAAATTCTTCCAGCAACTCTTTCTGACGGTCGGTCAGGTTAACCGGAGTTTCAACCAAAATGTGGCAGTACAAATCGCCGGTCGAGCTGGAACGCAGGGACTTGATGCCTTTGCCTTTCACGCGCATGCGGCGGCCGGTTTGCGTTTCTTTCGGGATGTGCAGTTTGACTTTACCGTCCAAAGTCGGCACTTCGACTTCGCCACCCAATGCGGCAATGGCAAAGCTGATCGGCAACTCGCAATGCAAGTCCAAACCGTTGCGCTCGAAGATTTTGTGCTGTCTTACACGGACATTGACGTACAAATCGCCTGCCGGTGCGCCGTGTTGACCCGGCTCGCCCTCGCCGCTCAAGCGGATGCGTTGACCGTCGTCGATGCCTGCCGGAATGTTGACTTCAACTGTTTTACTGGTTTTGGTGCGGCCTTCGCCACGGCATTTGACGCAAGGATCTTTGATTTCTTTGCCTGTACCGTGACAAGTCGGACAAGTCTGCTGCATTTGGAAAATGGCTTGGCGGACGTGTACCGTACCTGAGCCGTGACAGGTCGAACAAGTCGATGCGGATGTACCCGGTTTGGCACCTGAGCCGTGGCAGACATCACATTCTTCGTAAGTCGGAATATTGATGCGTTTTTTCACGCCTTTGGCGGCTTCTTCAAGCGAAATTTCTATGCCGACCTGCAAGTCCGCGCCGCTGTAATCCGGCTGGCGGCCGCCGGCACCGCCGCCGAACATTTGGCTGAAAATATCGGAAAAATCGAAGCCTTGCGCGCCGCCGAACCCGCCAAAACCGCCGAATCCGCCCGCGCCGCCGCCCATGCCCTGCTCAAACGCGGCATGGCCGTATTGGTCGTACATGGCGCGTTTTTCCTTGTCTGACAAGGTATCGTAAGCTTTTTGGACTTCTTTAAATTTTTCTTCCGCTTCTTTGTTGTCAGGGTTGCGGTCGGGATGGTATTTCATTGCCAGCTTGCGGTAGGCTTTTTTGATTTCATCGTCGCTAGCGCTGCGGGCAACACCAAGTGTTTCGTAAAAATCTTTATTGCTCATAATTTTGATAGTGTTAAGAATGAATTCAAACTGGGTGGGATATGTGGGCGAGTATCAAAAACTCAAGTCAGTATTTTCAAGGCCGTCTGAAATTGTGCTTTTCCGACATCCAAACATTCAGACGGCCTTTGTCAAACCGACAGGCCCGACAACCTGCTATAATCCCATCTTTATTTTTTCCAACGTTTTCAAGCGAAAAACAGAATGACCATGCAAGAACATTACCAACCCGCCGCCATCGAGCCTGCGGCGCAGAAAAAATGGGACGACGAGCGTATTTTCAACGTCTCCGAAGACGCTTCCAAACCCAAATACTACTGCCTCTCCATGTTCCCCTACCCCAGCGGCAAGCTGCACATGGGGCATGTGCGCAACTACACCATCGGCGACGTATTGAGCCGCTTCAAACGCTTAAACGGCTTCAACGTCATGCAGCCTATGGGTTGGGACGCGTTCGGCATGCCGGCGGAAAATGCGGCGATGAAAAACAACGTCGCACCTGCCGCATGGACGTACGACAACATCGAATACATGAAAACCCAGCTCAAAAGCCTGGGTTTTGCGATTGACTGGGAGCGCGAAGTTGCCACCTGCAAACCCGAATACTACCGCTGGGAACAATGGCTGTTTACCAAGCTGTTTGAAAAAGGCATCGTCTATCGCAAAAACGGCACAGTAAACTGGGACCCGGTCGACCAAACCGTATTGGCCAACGAGCAAGTCATCGACGGGCGCGGCTGGCGTTCGGGCGCGTTGATCGAAAAACGCGAAATCCCGATGTATTACTTCAAAATCACGGATTACGCCGAAGAGCTGCTCAACGATTTGGATAAGCTGGAACACTGGCCGGAACAAGTCAAAACCATGCAGCGCAACTGGATCGGCAAATCTCGCGGTATGACCGTGCGCTTCGCCGTTTCAGACGACAGCAAACAAGGCTTGGAAGGCGATTACGCGAAATTCCTGCAAGTTTATACCACCCGTCCCGACACGCTGATGGGCGCGACTTATGTTGCCGTTGCCGCCGAGCATCCGCTGGCAACCGCCGCAGCCGCCGACAAACCCGAATTGCAGGCATTTATCGCCGAATGCAAAGCCGGTTCGGTTGCCGAAGCCGATATGGCGACGATGGAGAAAAAAGGCGTGCCGACCGGCCGCTACGTCGTCAACCCGCTCAACGGCGACAAGCTGGAAGTGTGGATTGCCAACTATGTATTGTGGGGCTACGGCGACGGCGCAGTGATGGCGGTTCCGGCGCACGACGAACGCGATTTCGAGTTCGCCACCAAATACAATCTGCCTAAAAAACAAGTCATTGCCGTCGGCGACAACGCATTCGACGCAAACCAATGGCAAGAATGGTACGGCGACAAAGAAAACGGCGTATTGGTCAACAGCGGCGACTTGGACGGCATGAATTTTCAGACGGCCTTCGACGCCATCGCCGCCAAGCTGCAAAGCCAAAACGCGGGCGAACCGAAAACCCAATACCGCCTACGCGACTGGGGCATTTCGCGCCAACGCTACTGGGGCTGCCCGATTCCCATCGTCCATTGCGAAAAATGCGGCGACGTACCCGTCCCTGCCGACCAACTGCCTGTCGTCCTGCCTGAAAACGTCGTACCCGACGGCATGGGTTCGCCACTGGCAAAAATGCCCGAGTTTTACGAAACCACCTGCCCATGCTGCGGCGGCGCGGCAAAACGCGAAACCGACACCATGGACACCTTCATGGAATCGAGCTGGTATTTCTTCCGCTACATGTCGCCCAAGTTCGCAGAAGGCATGGTATCGGCTGAAGCCGCGAAATACTGGGGCTCGGTCGACCAATACATCGGCGGTATCGAACACGCGATTCTGCACCTCTTGTACGCGCGCTTCTTCACCAAACTGATGCGCGACGAAGGCTTGGTTAATGTTGACGAACCGTTTGAACGCCTGCTCACGCAAGGCATGGTCGTCTGCGAAACCTACTACCGCGAAAACGACAAAGGCGGCAAAGACTGGATCAACCCCGCCGATGTCGAGCTGACTTTCGACGATAAAGGCCGCCCCGTGTCCGCCGTCCTCAAAGCCGACGGCCTGCCCGTCGTCATCAGCGGCACGGAAAAAATGTCCAAGTCCAAAAACAACGGCGTCGATCCGCAAGAACTGATTAATGCCTACGGCGCGGACACCGCCCGCCTGTTTATGATGTTCGCCGCACCGCCTGAACAGTCCCTCGAATGGAGCGACAGCGGCGTCGAAGGCGCGCACCGCTTCCTGCGTCGTCTGTGGCGTACCGTTTACGAATACCTGAAGCAAGGCGAAGCAGTCAAAGCGTTTGCAGGCAGCCAAGACGGTTTGTCTAAAGAACTCAAAGACCTGCGCCACAAACTGCATTCCACCATCGCCAAAGTCAGCGACGACTACGGCCGCCGTCAGCAGTTCAACACCGCCATCGCCGCCGTGATGGAACTGCTCAACCAATACGACAAAACCGACACCAACGGCGAACAAGGCCGAGCCGTCGCCCAAGAAGTATTGGAAGTCGTCGTACGCCTGCTGTGGCCGATTGTGCCGCACATCTGCGAAACCCTATGGAGCGAATTGAACGGCGCAAAACTGTGGGAAGCAGGCTGGCCGACAGTCGATGAGGCCGCTTTGGTCAAATCCGAAATCGAAGTCATGGTTCAAGTCAACGGCAAACTGCGCGGCAAAATCACCGTTGCCGCCGACGCCTCCAAAGCCGACCTCGAAGCCGCCGCACTCGCCAACGAAGGCGCAGTAAAATTCATGGAAGGCAAGCCTGCGAAGAAAATCATCGTCGTACCAGGCAGACTGGTGAACATCGTGGTGTAAAGCCAGATTCGACATTGATTGCTGTAATTAAAAAAGGTCGTCTGAAAACTTGGAAACAGGGTTTTCAGACGACCTTTTTAAGGTAGATTGAGTTGTCTACATTACAAACCTCAAATAACTTAAATCTCAAAATCCAAAACATGAATTTATTTTTCGATACCGAATTGGGAAAGCAACAAAATAAAGCAACCCACAAAATCCGTGTAATGAGCGAGGCTTGGCTAGAAAAAAACGGCTCCTGCCCCTGTTGCGGAAGCAAGCCGATGCAGAGATTTACCAATAACAAACCTGTTGCAGACCTCTTTTGTCCAAACTGTCACGAGCAATATGAATTAAAGAGTAAAAATCAAAAAACTATAGGTAACAGTGTGCCTGACGGTGCATATCACACCATGCTGGAGCGCATCCAGTCAGATACCAACCCAAACTTTTTTTTCTTGCATATAAAAAAGCGGATTACTCCATACAGCAATTGGTGCTTGTACCTAAACATTTCATAACACCGGACATGATTATTCCCAGAAATAAAGGTATTAAAAACCGACCTCACCACATCATGTGTTCCATTAATCTTGTACCTTTACCTGAAAGCGGCAAAATATTCTTAATAGACAATTCCCGCATTATCGAACCCGAAATCGTTCTGAAAAAATGGCAATCCAATCTCTTTTTACGCAACCAAAATGCGGAGCGCAAAGGCTGGCTTTTGGCTATTATGAAATGTATCGATCAACTCCCCGAAGAATTCACATTGTCACAAATGTATGAATTTGAAAACAAACTATCCATCCAATTTCCCCAAAATAACCATATCAAAGACAAAGGGGCTGACGTAGATTAGCCCTAAATTCC
>NZ_KV830231.1:0-36204 GCF_001836705.1 Neisseria sp. HMSC061B04 | reverse complement strand
TGACAGCCCAAATTAAAGCCGTAAAGCAACAGATTAAACAATTCTACAAACAACACCCTGAATACGACCAAAACCGAAAACGCCTGATGACAATAACAGGAATAGGAGAAACCGCCGCTTCTGTTTTGCTCTCCAACTATAAAAAACACGAATTTAAAACATCAAAGCAATTTGTAGCCTTTATCGGTTTAGATCCCAAACAACACGAATCAGGGACAAGCGTAAAAGGCAAAAGCCGAATATCCAAAATAGGCAAGGCCGACACAAGAAAAGCACTTTTTATGCCGGCATTGGTAGCCTATAGAATCAATGCATTCCCCACCCTCATCAACCGTCTGAAGTCAAAAAATAAGCCTATAAAAGTGATACTGGTAGCACTCATGCGTAAACTAGCGGTAATAGCGTTTACTCTTTTGAAGATTGGCCAAGACTTCCAAGTGGAAAGATATAAATAAAAAATAAAGCCTGGCTTTCGCCGGCGATTTTCAATTTATTGAAAATAAAGAATAAATTAAAACATTAAATCTATTCAAAACAAAACAAACACCTCGAACAAGTCGGGGTGCGAATACTTACAAAGTCAAGAAATGTAAAGATATTTGACTGTGCAATACACTATCTTTGTTTAACGCCATCGATCCAGCAGGCCATAAAGTGCAATTATCCAAAAAGGTATATTGATGGGCAAATACAAAAAGGAGGAGAAGTCAATTTTGCTATCTTCAAACATTTTCAATTTGGGGTATTTCCATGGTAATTACTTATCAAGAAGCAAAGAAAATCGCAGTATCTTTTTTAAGTCAAATAGAGCAAGAAATGGGAATTTCATTGTTAATAGTTGAATCTCATGTACGAGAAAATGATGATGGGTGGGTTTTCCCATATCAGTCAAAAGAATATTTAGAAACAATGGATATAAACAAATCTATTATTGGAAATTGGCCTATATTTGTTTCTAAAAATGGAGGAGTTCCTTCTATTCGTTGATTCAAGCCCATTAGCTAAGTCCGTATCCCACTAAATTTGAAACTATATGGATGAAAACAGACTCATAACGGGGGAAATGTATGGACCAACAGGACGCTTTAGGCACAGAGCAAAATAATGAGATTAAAGAAATATCCTTATAACTCTATAAGAGAGAGAAAAGGAAATTTATCGATGTTTTATTCTTTCTTTTCACAAAGAATTCAATATAGATATTGGATTAGCTGTTTCCTGTCTAAGCTCCCCCCCAAAAAAAGTATTGATATTTGATAATAAAAATATTTTTATTAGATTTGATTCAGTTGTTTTTGTATTTCTATACAAATATACCTACAAAGCCGTCTGTATGTTTGACACAACACGCGACAAAACGACCGTAGCACCAACGCTTCTGCATTCTTTCACACGTTTTTACCCGTTATTCTTAAGCGCAGGCCGTCTGAAAATTGCCCGAATATCCAATACCCTTTACAATACCCGTAATTAAAATACATTTTTTGACACCCCTCTCCTGCATGAGTTCCACACCCTTCATCGAAATGAAAGACGTTGCCTTCGCATATGGCGACCGTCCTATTCTGAACAACATCAACTTCAGCATTCCACAAGGCAATTTCGCCGCCGTAATGGGTGGTTCAGGCAGCGGTAAAACCACGCTGATGCGCCTGATTACGGGTCAAATCCGCCCGCAATCGGGCAAAGTGCTGATTGAAGGGCGCGATTTAGCTGCATTTTCGGCGCAGGAGCTGTACGAACACCGCCGCCGCATGGGCGTTTTGTTCCAACACGGCGCATTGTTCACCGACTTGTCCGTCTTCGACAACATCGCCTTCCCTATGCGCGAGCTGACGGATTTGCCCGAAGCGGTCATCCGCGATTTAGTGGTGTTGAAACTGAATGCAGTCGGTTTGCGCGGTGTTGAAAATCTGATGCCTTCCGAGCTTTCCGGCGGTATGTCGCGCCGCGTCGCCCTCGCGCGTACGATTGCGCTCGACCCTGAAATCATGTTGTATGACGAGCCTTTTACCGGCCTCGACCCGATTTCGCTGGGCGTCATCGCCCACCTCATCAGCCGTGCCAACAAAGCCCTGCGCTCAACCAGCGTGATGGTAACGCACGACATCGAAAAATCGCTGGAAATCGTCGATCAAGTGATTTTCTTGGCACACGGCGAAATCATGTTCTCCGGCTCGCCCAAAGAAATGCGCGAACTCGACTCGCCTTGGGTACGCCAGTTTGTCGGCGGTTTGGCAGACGGCCCTGTCGCATACCGCTATCCGGCGCAAACGACTTTAAAACAAGACTTGCTGGGCTGATGTTCAGACGGCCTGAAGCTTAAACAAGGCCGTCTGAAAACCATTTAACCAATCAACTGAAACCTATGAATTTTATCCGTTCCGTCGGGGCAAAAACCCTCGGCTTTATCCAATCGCTGGGCAGCATTACGCTGTTTTTCCTGCATATCCTGGCCAAATCAGGTACGGCGTTTACCCGTCCGCGCCTGAGCATCCGCCAGGTTTACTTTGCAGGCGTGTTGTCTGTCCTGATTGTTGCCGTGTCCGGCCTGTTTGTCGGCATGGTCTTGGGCTTGCAAGGCTATACGCAGCTGGCAAAATTCAAATCCGCCGATATTTTGGGCTATATGGTTGCCGCTTCCCTGTTGCGCGAATTGGGTCCCGTATTGGCGGCTATTCTGTTTGCCAGCAGCGCGGGCGGTGCCATGACCAGCGAAATCGGCTTGATGAAAACCACCGAGCAGCTTGAAGCAATGAACGTGATGGCGGTCGACCCTGTGGCACGCGTGGTTGCGCCGCGCTTTTGGGCGGGCGTGTTTTCCATGCCTTTGTTGGCGTCGATTTTCAACGTTGCCGGTATTTACGGCGCGTATTTGGTCGGCGTCGAATGGCTGGGTTTGGACGGCGGTATTTTCTGGTCGCAAATGCAAAACAACATTACCTTCCATTACGACGTACTCAACGGCTTAATCAAATCCGCCGCTTTCGGCGTAGCCGTTACGTTAATCGCCGTACATCAGGGCTTCCACTGCGTACCGACTTCCGAAGGTATTTTGCGCGCCAGTACACGCACAGTAGTGTCTTCCGCCCTGACCATCCTTGCCGTCGACTTTATGTTGACCGCGTGGATGTTTACCGACTAAAGGCCATCTGAAACGACACTTAAAAAGAATGAAACAAGGACAATAGCACATGAAAAAAAATGCTTTGGAATTTTGGGTAGGACTGTTTGTCTTACTGGGCGCAGCCGCTATCGGCTTTCTCGCCTTCCGCGCCGCCGGCGGACAATCGTTCGGCAAATCATCACAAACCTACACCGTCTATGCCGATTTCAGCGACATCGGCGGCTTGAAAACCAACGCGCCGGTCAAATCCGCAGGCGTACTGGTGGGCCGCGTTGCCTCCATTCAGCTCGACCCTAAATCCTATCAGGCAAAAGTCGCCCTTAATCTGGACAGCCAATATCAGTTCAGCAGCGACGTTTCCGCACAAATCCTGACTTCAGGCCTGTTGGGCGAACAATACATCGGCCTGCAACAAGGCGGCGATACTGATTCTTTGGCGGCAGGCGACACCATTACCGTCACCAGCTCCGCCATGGTTTTGGAAAACCTTATCGGCAAATTCATGACCAGCTTTGCCGAAAAAAACGCAGACAGTGAATCTGCTGGTCAAAACGAACAATAAACACATATCAACCCAATATTCAGGACACTCCCATGAAAAAAACTTCCTTCATCAGCGCATTGAGCATCGGCGTATTGAGCATCAGCATGGCATTTGCCTCTCCTGCCGACGCAGTCAACCAAATCCGTGAAAACTCCGTTCAAGTGCTGAAAATCCTCAACAGCGGCGATGCCAACACCGCACGCCAAAAAGCCGAAGCCTACGCCATCCCTTACTTCGACTTCCAACGCATGACCGCTTTGGCCGTCGGCAACCCATGGCGTACTGCGACTGACGCACAAAAACAAGCGTTGACCAAAGAGTTCCAAACCCTGCTGATCCGCACCTACTCCGGCACCATGCTGAAATTCAAAAACGCCAAGGTCAACATCAAAGACAACCCGGTCGTAAACAAAGGCGGTAAAGAAATCGTTGTCCGCGCCGAAATCAACGTTTCCGGCCAAAAACCGGTCAACATGGACTTCACCACCTACCAAAGCGGCAGCAAATACCGCGCATACAATGTCGCAGTCGAAGGCGCAAGCTTGGTTACCGTATACCGCAACCAATTTGGCGAAACCATCAAGGCCAAAGGCATCGATGGCCTGATTGCCGACTTGAAAGCCAAAAACGGCGGTAAATAATCCACCCACACACCATGCCGCCTGATGTTCAGACGGCATGGTGCCTTACATCATAAAGACACCATGCAAACAGAAATACGCAACGGCACGCTCTACATCAGCGGCGACGTTACCGTCAAAACCCTGACTGCCTCCGCCTTTGCGCGCTACGAACAACAATGCCGTCTGAAAGAAACAGACAGCATAGACTTCAGCCAAGTAGGCAAAGCAGATTCAGCCTGCGTTTCCCTGCTGCTCAACGCTCTGCGCCGGACAGACAAAAAACCGACCATTCAAAATATTCCCGATTCCGTCCGCGCACTGGCCGAACTTTACGAAATCAAAGACTGGTTGCAATCATGAAAAAAACCACCGCTTCCCTCTGCCTTCTCATCAGCCTTGCCTCCGCGCCCGCACTGGCCGAACGCAATCCGGCCGACCCTTATGAAGGCTACAACCGTACCGTTTCCAAGTTCAACGACAAAGCAGACAAATACGTCCTTTCCCCTGTCGCACGCGGTTATCGCAAAGTAACGCCCAAACCAGTGCGTACCGGCGTGATCAACTTCTTCAACAACCTGCGCGATGTCGTCAGCTTCGGCAGCAATGTTCTGCGCCTTGACGTCAAACGCGCCAGCGAAGACCTCGTCCGCGTCGGCATCAACACCACCTTCGGCCTTGGCGGTTTAATCGACGTAGCCGGTGCAGGCGGCGTACCCAGCAATAAAAACACCCTCGGCGACACCTTCGCCTCATGGGGCTGGAAAAACAGCAACTACTTCGTTGTCCCCCTGTTCGGCCCATCTACCGTACGCGATACCATTGGCAACGCCGTTACCACCGTCTACCCAGTTAAAAACGCCGTCTTCCACACCAGAGCAGGACGCTGGGGCACAATCGGCCTGCAGGCCATCAACACCCGTGAAGAACTGCTCGACCTGACCGACAGCCTCGAAGGCGCAGCCATCGACAAATACAGCTACACACGCGACCTTTACATGAAAGTCCGCACCCAACAAACCGGCGGCACGCTCCCTCAAAGCGAAGACGACAATATCGACATCGATGACTTGGTGGACAGCAACACCACTTCCGAACCGGTAGCACCCCAATCCGCTCCGGCAGAAATCCCCGATACAGCCGACCCCCAAACCCTGTATCAAACACCATCAGAAAATCCCTGATTGTTTCCAAAAATAAAGGCCGTCTGAAATTCAGACGGCCTTTATCCCCCAAAAGATAGCCAGTCCACCACCTTTGCTATATCATTCAACTATACAGAAACCAAGGAAAACACCATGTACGAAGTCAACCGCAGCGTCTTCCTGCTTATCCCCCTCGAGCCTTTTTGGAACTGGCTGAAATCCCTGCCCGGCAATCACCTAGACGGCCTGACGCTTGAAGATATCCAAGCCGATGCCAATTCTTACCTCGTTCGCCCGTGCGAAACCGCCGACGAAGTATGGGATGAAATCGAAGCGCGTTTCGAAGACATTTTTGCTGCCGAATTGGCCGACTGGTGCGAAGACGAAAGCGAATGGCCTGATTTGGACGCCGACATTTTCAACGAATGGTTCGACATCCAACTCTCCACCGTGATTACTGACCTCGAACACGAACCAATCGCACGCGAAGAGTTCCAACCCATCAATCTCAACTGATGAAACTGACCGTCCGCAACTACCATCTCGACGGCTACGGCCACGTCAACAATGCGCGCTATCTTGAATTTCTCGAAGAAGCGCGCTGGACGTTTTTTCAAGAGCATGACCTTCTGTCCGAACTCAAAGGCATCATGCTCGTTGTTGCACGCGTTGACATCCGCTATCGCCGTCCGTCGCTCGAAGGCGATGTTTTAACCTTTACAGGCCGTCTGAAAGACATCGGCACACGCCACATCATCCTCAGCCAAACCGCGACCCTGCCCAACGGCAAAGCCGCCATCGAAGCCGAAGTGACCCTTATGCCCGTCAGCAGCGAGAGCGGCCGTAGCATCAGCGTTCCCCAAACCTTAGCACACGCTATTCAAAACCTCGAATCATGAAAAAAATACTCACACTCCTTGTCGTTGCCACGATTGGTGCGCTCCTTGCCTTCGTCCTTATCCCCAGCAACAAAGCCACCCCTGATTTCGCCCTGCCCGACCTGCAAGGCAAAACCATTACCAATGCCGATTTAAAAGACAAAGTTACCCTCATTAACTTCTGGTTTCCCTCCTGCCCCGGCTGCGTGAGCGAGATGCCTAAAATCATCAAAACCGCCCAAGATTATCAAGGCAAAAACTTCCAAGTCCTCGGCATTGCCCAACCCATCGACCCCATTGAAAGCGTCCATCAATACGTCAAAGAATACGGCCTTCCTTTCACCGTCATGTACGATGCCGACAAAACTGCCGCAAAAGCCTTTGGCACACAGGTTTACCCGACTTCCGTCCTGATCGACAAAAACGGCAACATCCTCAAAACCTACGTTGGCGAACCCAATTTCTCCCAACTCTATCAAGAAATCGACCAAGCCCTCGCCCAATAAATCCAAGGCCGTCTGAAACCACATTTCAGACGGCCTAAAACCGAAATATCCTTTATAATAAAATAAGCAACATTTTATCCGTTCAGACACCAAGCTCCTCTATTAACAAAGGCCGTCTGAAACAACCGAATACCCATAAGAGAACACCATGAAATTTATCGACGAAGCAAAAATAGAAGTCGCCGCAGGCAAAGGCGGTAATGGCGCAACCAGTTTCCGCCGCGAAAAATTCGTACCGCGCGGCGGCCCTGACGGCGGCGACGGTGGCAAAGGCGGCAGCGTTTGGGCAGAAGCCGACGAAAACACCAACACCCTCGTCGAATACCGCTTCGTCAAACGCTACCAAGCCAAAAACGGCGAAAAAGGCCACGGTTCCGACCGCTACGGCGCAGGTGCGGACGACATCGTCCTCAAAATGCCCGTCGGCACCCTCATCCGCGACCTTGACACCGACGAAATCGTTGCCGACCTCACTTATCACGGCCAGCGCGTCTGCCTCGCCAAAGGTGGCAAAGGCGGCTTGGGCAACATCCACTTTAAATCGTCAGTCAACCGCGCCCCAAAACAATCCACGCCCGGCGAAGAAGGCGAAACCCGTTCCCTGCAACTCGAACTCAAAGTCCTCGCCGATGTCGGCTTATTGGGCATGCCCAACGCCGGTAAATCCACCCTGATTACCGCCGTATCCGCCGCACGCCCCAAAATCGCCAACTATCCCTTCACTACCCTGCATCCGAACTTAGGCGTCGTACGCATCGACGAAAACCACAGCTTCGTCATGGCAGACATCCCTGGCCTGATTGAAGGCGCGGCAGAAGGCGCAGGCCTCGGCCATCGTTTCCTCAAACACTTATCGCGCACCGGTCTGTTGCTGCACGTCGTCGATTTAGCCCCCTTCGATGAAACCGTCAACCCCGCCGAAGAAGCCCTCGCCATCATCAACGAACTGCGCAAATACGACGAAGAACTTTACGGCAAACCGCGCTGGCTGGTGCTGAACAAACTCGACATGCTCGACGAAGAAGAAGCCCAAGCACGCACCGCCGCCTTCCTCGAAGCCATCGGCTGGGATTACCCCAAACCCGACGACCGTTTCCAATTCGACATGGAAACTCCGCGCCTCTTCCAAATCAGCGCCCTGACCCACCAAGGCACGCAGGAATTGGTACACCAAATCAACCAATACCTGACCGAGAAAAAACGCATCGCCGCCGAGGCCGAAGCCGCCGAAAAAGCCGCCGCCGCACAGCCGCAGACGGATACTTCGGTGTTGAAGGCAGAGTGAATAACGGCAAAGGCCGTCTGAAAGGTTTTTAGACGGCCTTATGCCCGACAGCCACGCAAGGACAAACATGATTACGCCCGAACAAATCCAAGCCCTCAAGCGCAAACAAGACACCCTGCAAAGCCTCTACCGCGCATGGATGGCCGAAAAGCGCAAATACACATCGGTGTATGTCGGCGACGAGCACGGCAATATTGTGGAATTACAGCCGGACGGCACGGAAAAGATAGTCGGCCATACGCAGCGTTAAACCCAGAGCTGTTTTATTATTAGGTTAGTAAAAGAATAAGATTTGATAAGGAAAAATAAATGGATAAACGATGGTGGGAATTTTATGCCTTGCGGTATGCGCTGGGCACAGTAATGGGTGTCTTTATACTTTTATATCTTTTTATTAATACTGATATTGCTACTAGAATTGGATTAGAAAAATTAGCTTTTCTTATTCCTAAAGATCCAAAAGATTTATCTTTTACTCATTTAGTTATTTTGGGTGTTTGTGGTTTGGCATATTGTTATTTATCTAGTGCGCCTATGTTGGTATTTCATGCATTAAGAGCAAATGTATTTGCATCACCACAGCATCAGTCGTCATTTGGGATGAGGTGGGTGTTGGTTACCATTGTCATCTCATGTGCACTGACTGCGTTATTAGTATGGAAAGGTTATGTCCCTTTCGATACATTGGGTTGGTCGCCAATAATTAAATTTTGTTTTTTCTCCACCATGCCTTCGTTTTCAGTTGCTTTATCTAATTGGAGTATAAGAGATTCTAATTTAATAGTTAATTTTTACAAAAAACTCGCTGAAAAAAGACAGGAAAATTTAGATTATGTAGAGTCTTATAGGCATTTGCGAGAGCATGCAAATGCATTTGCTCTTGTATTGTGTGAAATACTTTTTTGTCTATTTTTCGTAACTGGTTTGGAGATTAGTGGAAGTGTTAATTTTGTCCCTGTATCTATAATTTTTTGGTTGTTTGGTCCAGCTTTGATATGGCTTTTGGCCAACGAGTTGGAGAATGAACTTACTAAATAATTCTAATTTTTGAACTTACTAAATAATTCTAATTTTTGAGAATCTCCATGCTAACCATCTACAACACCCTTACCCGTCAAAAAGAACCCTTCACCCCCATCGACCCTAAAAACGTACGTATGTACGTTTGCGGTATGACCGTTTACGACTACTGTCACTTAGGCCATGCCCGTGTGATGGTTGTGTTTGACATGATTGCCCGTTGGTTGCGCGAGTGCGGTTATCCGCTCACTTATGTGCGCAATATTACCGACATCGACGACAAAATCATCGCCCGTGCGGCTGAAAACGGCGAAACCATCGGCGATCTGACTGCGCGTTTCATTCAGGCTATGCACGAAGATGCCGATGCTTTGGGTGTGTTGCGTCCCGACATCGAGCCGAAGGCGACGGAAAACATTCTGCAAATGATTGCCATGATTGAAACCCTGATTCAAAACGGCAAGGCATATCCTGCCGCTAACGGCGACGTTTACTATGCCGTGCGCGAGTTTGCCGCTTACGGACAATTATCAGGTAAATCGTTGGACGACCTGCGCGCAGGCGAGCGTGTGGAAGTGGATGGTTTCAAACGTGATCCGCTTGATTTTGTGTTGTGGAAAGCAGCCAAAGCAGGTGAGCCGGCATGGGAAAGCCCGTGGGGCAATGGCCGTCCGGGTTGGCATATTGAATGCTCTGCCATGAGTGAAAACCTGTTCGGCGATACTTTCGACATCCACGGCGGCGGCGCGGATTTGCAATTCCCGCACCACGAAAACGAAATCGCCCAAAGTGTCGGCGCGACAGGGCATACCTGCGGCCATGACCACGCGCAAACCCACCACGGGCAAAGTATTGCCAGCCACGTCAAATACTGGCTGCACAACGGCTTCATCCGCGTGGACGGCGAAAAAATGTCCAAATCGCTGGGCAACTTTTTCACCATCCGCGAAGTGTTGAAACAATACGACCCCGAAGTCGTGCGCTTCTTCATCCTGCGCGCCCACTACCGCAGCCCGCTGAACTACTCCGACGCGCATCTGGACGACGCAAAAGGCGCACTGACCCGTCTGTACACCACCTTGAAAAACACACCAGCGGCTGAGTTTGATTTATCTGAAAACGCCAACGACTACACTCGCCGCTTCTACGCCGCCATGAACGACGATTTCGGTACGGTCGAAGCCATTGCCGTGTTATTCGAACTGGCAGGCGAAGTAAACAAAACCAATGATGCGCACCTCGCGGGCTGCCTGAAAGCCTTGGGCGGCATCATCGGTCTGCTGCAACGCGATCCGATTGAGTTTCTGCAAGGCGGCGCGGTTTCAGACGGCCTCTCCAACGAAGAAATCGAAGACTTAATCGCCCGCCGCAAACAGGCGCGCGCGGATAAAAACTGGGCGGAATCCGACCGCATCCGCGACCTTCTGAACGAACACAAAATCATTCTGGAAGACAACGCCGGCGGTACAACTTGGCGCCGCGGTTGATTTCATGGCATAGATAAAAGGCCGTCTGAAACTGTTTTCAGACGGCCTTTTTAATTTTGGTATTTCAAAAAACACCCTTTATTTAAAACATCATTTCATTTATGCGCCGAATACTTTCAGACGGCCTTCGATTGGTTGGAAGGCTTTTTCGCCGGCAGGAGCCGCGATACCGCCAATCACCATTTGCGCACGCAACAACCAGCTTTCCGGCAAGTTCCATTCTTTGGCAATGGCCGCATCAGGCAGCGGATTGTAGTGTTGCAGATTGGCGCCGATACCGGCAGCCGCCAATGTTGTCCAAACAGCATATTGAACCATGGCATTTGCCTGATCCGCCCAAATCGGGAAATTGGCCGCATAAGATGGGAACTGCTCTTGCAAGCCTTTGACAACATCTTGATCTTCAAAGAACAAAACTGTCGCCGCGCCTGCTTTAAACAAGTTCAGTTTTTGTGCAGTGGCTTCAAACTGCTCGGCAGGGACAACCGCACGCAAAGCTTCTTCGACAAAATGCCACACTTTGGTATGCTCTTCGCCAAATAATACGACCACTCGGGCAGATTGCGAATTGAAAGAAGACGGCGTATGCAAAACGGCGTGTTCGATGATTTTGGTTACTTCCTCATTGGACAAAGGTAGGGTGTTGTTCAATGCATAGATAGAACGACGGGTTTCAGCAGCTTGTTGCAAAACAGAATAAGTCATGATCTTTTCCTTAAATTAATCTTTATCTTTACCAAAAACGTTATCCAAAGCCCACGCTCCGCCGCCGACTACTGCCAGGTACAAAAACACGAAGCAGAACAAAACGGCAGATTCACCCTGGTTGGCCAATGGAAACAAAACATTACCAGAAGACGCGTGCGCCATAAAGTAGGCGGCTGCCATCTGACCGGACAAAACAAACGCGGCCGGACGCGTAAACAGGCCCAATATCAATAAGATACCGCCGACAATTTCCAAAATACCGGCCACCAGCATCAATCCTTCGGGCGCGCCGCCCATAGACATCGGAAAACTGAAAAACTTGGCCGTGCCATGCAGCAAAAACAGGTACGCCGTCACAATGCGCAAGACAGACAATACAACAGGTTGGAATGATTTGAGGGCTGACATCTTCATAATCCTTATTTTAATGGCTACCTGAAGAGGTAGGGAGCAATTTCAATAAGTACAGTATAGATAATTCCCAGCAAGAGATATATACTCGAATTATTGATACAACGTTTCCTAATAAGAAATCATGGACACCCTATTCAGCCTGAAAGTTTTCCGCCAAGTTGTTCAAAGCGGCAGTTTTACCCGTGCCGCCGATCAGCTCGACATCTCCACCGCCATGGCCAGCAAACACGTCAGCCATCTGGAAAACACCATCCAAGCCAAGCTTTTACAGCGCAACAGCCGCAACCTTCATCTGACCGAAGCAGGCGAAGAATATTACCGCCAATGCAGCTATGCGCTGGATACCTTGGACACCGCCGCCCAAAAAGCGGCAGGCGGTACCGACACGCCGCAAGGTATGTTGCGCGTTACCATGCCCTTATGGTTTGCAGGCGGTAACATGAGCGCATGGTTGGCCGAATACCGCCAGCGTTATCCCAAAGTCACGCTCGACCTTGTCCTCGACAACCGCCATATCGACCTAATCGCCGAAGGTTTCGACCTCGCCTTGCGTGTTTCCAAAACCCCCTCCCCTTCGCTGATCGTCAAACCACTGACCAAAATCGAATTCGTCCTGCTTGCCGCACCCGACTACCTTGCCCGGCACGGCACACCCGATACACCCGAAGCCGTCATGCAGCACCAAGCCATCTTGCCTTCCTATACCAGTCAACAAAACTGGGAAATTACCCACCGCCACACCGGAGAAAAAGCCATTCTCCACCTCTCCCCCGTTATCCGCAGCGACAACACGCTGATGATACGCGAGCTGATTAAAGCAGGCGCAGGCATAGGCTATCAGCCCCTTTGGGCGGTCCAGCAGGAATTGAAGGACGGCACATTGGTCCAACTCCTGCCCGATTACACCATCTGGACAGACCAACTGAACGCCACCTATGTCGACAGGGCCTTTCTCAGCGCGAAAGTGCGCAGCTTTATCGACTTCTTCAATGAAAAAATATCGGAAGGATAAACATCAAGGCCGTCTGAAACACTTTTCAGACGGCCTTTAATCAAAGCAACAATCCAATCAATAATTGGTCGAGCAGAATTGTTCACGTTTGTCCGCATCGGCGGCATAGCATGTCAAACCCATGCCTGACGCATTACTGTTGTTCGCTTTCGCACCCGGTTTCTTATTCACCAAAACCTTACCGTTTTTACCGATTTCAACGGTTACGCCTTTATCGTTTTTCAGCTTCCATTTCAACACTTGCGCATCAGCATTCTGACACTTATTGACTGTACAGCCGCCTTCTGTCGCAACATTACCGTTTTTATAAATCACGCACTGCTGCTGGCTGTCGGTACAAGCTGCATAGGCCGCAACGGAGAAACAGGAAATCAGCGCGGCAAACAAAACAGGTTTCATGGTTTGAACTCCTAAGGTTGTGATGATGAGTTTGTAATATTTGGAACTATACGCTTGTTTGCATGTGCCTACTACAAAATGTATCGGTAACATTCAATAGACGCAGCACTATATCCATTCCACCAATTATCTAATTCGCCCCATATGATAAAGGCCGTCTGAACATCACTTTGCAGACGGCCTTCAATTGGTTTTCTACCTTACCGCTTCAACTTTGCAAACGCATCCGCCATTGCTGAATTGGTTGGGGCACGCTCGTTGCGTTGGGGTTTACGGTCGCGGCGTTCTTGATGTCGGGTTTCAGACGGCCTGTTGCCTTTGGAGGCACTGCCCGCTTCGTCATCCAAACGCATGGTAAGCGCAATGCGTTTACGCGCAGCATCGACTTCCAGCACTTTCACTTTCACCACATCGCCGGCTTTCACCACTTCGCGCGGGTCTTGGACGAATTTATTGGATAAGGCAGAGATGTGCACCAAACCGTCCTGATGGACACCGATGTCCACGAACGCACCGAAGTTGGCGACGTTGGAGACCACGCCTTCGAGTATCATGCCGACTTGCAAGTCGCTGATTTCGTGTATGCCTTCAGCGAATGAGGCCGTCTGAAACTCGCCGCGCGGGTCGCGGCCGGGTTTTTCCAGCTCGGACAGGATGTCCAGAATGGTCGGCAGGCCGAAGCGTTCGTCGATGAAGTCGGACGCTTTGATTTGCTTGACGCGCTCGCGGTTGCCGATGAGTTCGGCGGCGGTAATACCTTGTTGCGCCAGCATTTTGGCGACGACGGGATAGGCTTCGGGGTGAACGGCGCTTGCGTCCAGCGGCTCTTTGCCGCCGTTAATCCGCAAAAAGCCTGCCGCCTGCTCGAAGGTTTTTTCGCCCAAACGCGGCACTTTCAGCAATCTTTTGCGGCTGTCGAACGCGCCGTTTTCATCACGGTAGGCGACGATGTTTTGGGCAAGGGTTTGATTCAAACCGGAAATCCGCGCCAAGAGCGGGGCGGACGCGGTGTTCACGTCCACGCCGACGGCGTTCACGCAGTCTTCGACCACCGCGTCCAGCGATTTGGCGAGCTGGCTTTGGTTCACATCGTGCTGATACTGACCCACGCCGATGGATTTGGGGTCGATTTTGACCAGCTCGGCGAGCGGGTCTTGCAGCCTGCGGGCAATGGATACTGCGCCGCGTAGGGAGACGTCCAAGTCGGGGAACTCGCGCGCCGCCAATTCGGACGCGGAATAAATCGACGCGCCGGCTTCAGAAACGACGATTTTGTGCAGCCCCATTTCCGGCATTCCGCGCACCAGTTCGCCCGCGATTTTGTCGGTTTCGCGGCTGGCGGTGCCGTTGCCGATGGCGATGAGCTTCACGCCGTGCTGCTTAATCAGGCGCGACAGCGTTGCCAACATATTGTTTTCTTGATGCAAATAGACGATGACCGTATCCAGCAGCTTGCCTGTGTCGTCCACCACGGCGCATTTCACGCCGTTACGGTAGCCTGGGTCGAGACCCAAAGTCGTCAGCCGTCCGGCGGGCGCGGCGAGCAGCAAGTCTTTGAGATTACGCGCGAACACGGTAATCGCATCGGTATCGGCGGCTTCTTTCAAACGATTTAGGGCTTCAAGTTCCAACGACAAAAAGATTTTTGCGCGCCAAGTCAGGCGCACGGTGTCGCGTAGCCATTTGTGGCCGTCTGAAACCTTGAAGCGGCGGGCGATGATTTGCTCGTATTCGCTTTGCTGCGTAATCGGCGTGTCGTCGGGCTGGTATTTGAGCGCGATGTTCAACACGCCTTCGTTGCGGCCACGCAAAACCGCCAATGCACGGTGGCTGGGCATAGTGCGAATAGGTTCGCGATGGTCGAAATAATCGCTGAATTTTTCGCCTTCGGTTTCTTTGCCTTCAATGACTTGCGCGTGGATTTCGGCTTCGTTCCACAACTTATCGCGCAGCGTGCCGATGAGTTCCGCGTCTTCGGCAAACTGCTCCATCAGAATCGCGCGCGCGCCGTCCAGCGCGGCTTTGGCGTCGGGGACGTTTTCGTTCAGGTAGCCCTGTGCGATGGCTTCCACATCCTGCGGCTGCTCGGCAAGCAACATATCAGCCAGCGGCTGCAACCCGTGTTCGCGCGCGATTTGCGCCTTGGTGCGGCGTTTGGGTTTGTAAGGCAGATACAGGTCTTCCAGCGCGGTTTTGTTGTCGGCAGCCTCGATTTGCGCTTTGAGGTCGTCTGAAAGTTTGCCTTGTTCTTCAATGCTTTTTAAAACAACAGCCTTGCGCTCTTCCAACTCGCGCAGGTATTGCAGCCGCTCGGCAAGCTGGCGCAACTGCGTATCGTCCAACCCGCCTGTGGCTTCTTTACGGTAACGCGCGATAAACGGCACGGTCGCACCGTCGTCTAAAAGCTCGATAGCAGCGTTAATTTGAGCGGCGGTAGCCGAAAGTTCTTGAGAAAGAATTTGAGTAATGTTCATCAATAGAATTCCAACGGACAGGCCGTCTGAAATTTCAGACGGCCTGATTTAAAAAACAATCGCTTTAAGGCAGCGAATTATAATATTCGTAGGCTTTGTCCATATCTTCAAACTGGTACATATGCCCTTTTTCCAGCACCATCGCATTATCGCAATATTGCTTCATGGCGCTGTGGCTGTGCGACACCAAAATGATAGAACGGTCTTTGCGCTTTTCAAACAACTCGTACTTACATTTATCGGCAAAGCGCGAGTCGCCAACCGCAATCACTTCGTCAATCAGATAGCAGTCAAATTCTACCGCCAACGACAAAGCAAATGCCAAACGCGCCTTCATACCCGAAGAATAACGCTTGACCGGCTCGTAAAGATATTGACCCAGCTCGGAAAACTCTTCGGTAAAGTTCTTCACATAATCGATATCGACATTGTAAATCCGGCAGATGAAACGCAAATTGTCCATACCGGTCAAACTGCCTTGAAACGCACCGGAGAATGCCAAAGGCCAAGAAATACTCATTGTTCGCTTGATTTCGCCCGTGGTTGGCGGCTCAACGCCGCTAATCAAACGAATAAGCGTCGATTTACCTGCACCGTTACGGCCGAGAATACCGATTTTCTCGCCCTTTTCCATTTTGAAGTTGATATCGTGCAAGACTGTCCGCCAACCTTGGCGGGTCAGATAGCGTTTGGAAACGTGTTCAACTGAAATCATTGCGGCTCAACCCCTTTGCTGAATCTCGCCACCATCGCCAAACCAAGCAGCAGCAAAACCAAGTTACACAACAAAATATACCAAGGATTTTCGTAAGTCGTAACGCTGTCGCCAAAATATCCGGCACGGAACATTTCTGTACCATGCACCATCGGAAGCATCAGCACATAATGTTGCAACTGCTGAGGCAGGTTGTGCACGAAGAAAAACACGCCGGACAAAGGCATCATCACAAAACTGATGGTACTCCAAACCTTACCAAACGGCTCAAAGTGAAACGCGACCGAACAGATGACCAGCCCCAATCCAACGGCAAACATTGCCATCAAAAGCCAAGCCAACAACATATAGAAAATATCTGCCGGTACATCAATCCAACCAATGATGACCAATGCGAACATAATCACGACCTGCGCAATGGTGGCGCCGGCAATCTCCAACAACATACGCGCAAAAATGGTATCCAAAACGCGTACATTTCGGTGATACAGCAGGCTTGTGTTGGCCGAAATCGAACCGATAGCACGATTGGAAGCATTACGCCACATCATCATCATCGGATAGCCTGTCAGCGTGAATGCCACGATATTCAAAGCTGACACGTTGTGCATGCGGAAAAATTTCCACATCAACACCATAACCAAAGTCAGCAGCAAAGGTTCGACAAACAACCACAAAAAACCAATGTTATTACGACCGTAGCGAGTAATAATTTCACGCATTAAGAGTGCGCCGATTACCCTTTTTTGGATAAGCAGCGACTCCAAAAACGATGTTTTATGTAGCTCTTTCATCAGTTTTTATGCTCACGGATACTTGCAGACAGCAACACGGCAATGCCATAGACAATCAAACCGATGACAAACGTTGCCACGATGTTGTAAAGACGGTTTGGCTCATGCGCCAAGTCAGGTTTGTTCGGTTGGGAAATCACTTCCAAATACAGCTGCTGACGATCCGCTTCCGCTTTTGCACTTTCCAAAGAAGTCATCGCCGCAGCCAATTGTTTCTCGGCCAATTCGTTTTCCAGATAAACTCGTTGATATTCCGCCGCTTGATTGGACAACGAACCCTCGCCGCCGCCGGAAATCGCTTTCATTTGTTGCGAAATTTCTTTACGCAAGCTCTTCTCACGCGCAATCAGACCCGGAATTTGCGGGTTTTCAGGAGTAACGGCTTTTACCTGGTCAAGCTGGGTTTGAATGACAATCAACTCGTCCTGCAATTTGGATACCAAACCCATTTGCACATCAGATTGCGCCTTCAAGTCGAAAATACCGTTGGACACACGGAATTTCGTCAATTGAGCCGAAGCTTCTTTAACTTTCTCTTCAGCCGAATTGACCACTTCCTGAGCATAACGAATCGTGTCCTGACGGGCACGCTCGTTCAGCTGGTTGATCAATACCTCACCCTGTTTGAGCAAAGCATCATTGATCTTTTGAGATTCACCGGCATTGAACGATGTAACGCTCAAATTGGAAATGCCTGAGACAGAGTCAAAATGGATGGCTACCTTATCGCGGTAGTATTGATAAAAGGCCTCATCCTCGCCACGCAGGCCAAAACCATTAAAACGGCTGAAGATGTCGCCTTCTTTTTCATAAAAATCACGAACGGGCATTTTCTTACGCAACGCGTCCAAAGCCGAACGCGACTGCATATATTCCTGCACGGTATAAATATCGTCTTGCGCACGAGAGAAACCAGACCCCTGCAAAATAGCGCCCAAGCCGTTCAAAGACGATTGGCTCTTAGGAGAACGCACCACAAAGCTGGACTGGGATGTGAACTGATCAGAAGCAAATAGTCCGTAATACACACCGGAACACAAAGTCGGCACGACAACCGTTACCAAAAGCAACGGATTAATCTTACGCAACCAAGACTTCTTGGCTTTTTTCTTTTCGGGAGCCGGTTGTTCCGGTTTCACATCCACATTTGCAGAAACTTGCTCAGACATTATTTTCCCCATTAATTCACTAAATTATTAATACTGTTCGCACCGCTAACCACAGGCGAGAACACAAATGACAAGAACTTGCGTACTTCAGCCATCGGCGCATTCGATACGTACACCACGTCCTTATCCTTCACAGGGAAACGCTGCATCCAAAACATAGAATTCGCATCTGCCAGGTTCAAACGGTAGACCACAGGAATCTCCGCACGATCGCCATAACCCTTTTCAGCCCATTTGGATTGCTTCTCAGGGGGCAGCTCGGACAAAGGCGCATAGCGGAATACAAATACGCCACGCGCATCTGCACGATAATCCTGCAAACCGCCCATACGTCCCACAGCCTCAGCCAAAGACAAGCCCTTCACAGAGAAACCAATCTGCTGCGTATGACCGACCGCACCCATAGAAGTAAATGTGCTCGGATTAGTAATCATTGTGACCACATCACCGCGACGCAACAGAATGTTTTGACGCGGATGCGCCACCAAATCTTCCAAAGCAATCGTTCTGACAACATTGCCACGTGTCAGCTGTACGTTCGTATCCTGAACATTCGCAGTCGAACCGCCCACCGCAGCCACCGCATCCAACACACGCTCGCCTGCAGCCGTCAAAGGCATACGCACACTGTTACCCGCGCGGATAACCGATACATTCGCCGCATTATTTTGCACCATGCGCACCATTACCTGCGGCTGGTTCGCCATTTTTTTCAGACGGCTTTTGATAATATTTTGCACCTGAACCGGTGTTTTACCGAGGACAGACACATCGCCGATAAACGGCACAGAAATCGTACCTGAAGAGCTGACCATCTGTTCAGGCAGCTTCGTTTGCTGCGCATTACCCGAACCGGTAGACGACAAAGCCCCACCGAACAACACAGCCGGAGGAGCTTCCCAAATCGTAATATCCAGTACATCACCTATATTGATAGCCCCTATTGATGATGTACCATCGCCCAACTGAGCAAATGACTGATTAACTTGCGCTTGATATAGTGACTGAGCCACCGCGCCATTCACATCAATTAATTCCACCTCCGGCACTTCGGCTGTAGCCGGCTGTTGCCCCAAAGCAACAACATTTCGTGTACTTGGGCCGGAATTAGGAAGAGAAGAGCATGCGGCTAACAGGCTGACACACAACAATAACATGCCCCTGCGGGTAAGACATTCTGCTTTCAACATCGATTAAATCTCACTATACTTTTAATTAAGCACGACCATTATAACACCTGATGAAATATTAGGCCGTCTGAAAACCTGACATAAGTATCAAAAAACATCACATTACAGCGAATACCGTCATGAGGAAACTTAAAAAACTGATTCGACAACCAGGTGTATTCTTCCGCGACTATCTCAACAAAAGATACCCTGTCCGCAACGCCGAACAGCGTACAACAGAGTCTGACGAACCGGTCATTATCGACAACACCCTGTATTTAGCCGAACTTGAAAATAGTATCAACCTTACCCCTATTAAAGTTGATGTCGTTTTCACATGGGTAAATAATCAAGATCCCAAATGGCAGCAACGCCGCCGCCAACATAGCCCTACTGCCGAACAAGACGCACTCCACAATAATGACGAAGCCCGTTTCAGCAACCACAACGAACTTTACTATTCACTTCACAGCGTGCGTACCTTCCTGCCGTGGGTTAACCATATCTACATCATTACCGACAACCAACGCCCCGATTGGCTCAATCCTGTCGACTATCCCAACGTCAGCATAATAGATCACAGTCAAATCATTGACCCGCAATACCTGCCCACCTTCAATTCGCATGTAATCGAAGCACACCTGCACAACATTCCCAATCTAAATGAACACTTCATCTATTTTAACGATGATGTATTTGTTGCCCGTCCATTACCGAAGGAACACTTCTTTCACGCCAACGGCATTGCCTCACTTTTTATTGCAGACAAGAGCCTAAAACAAATGTCCGAAAGAGGAACCGATACACCCACTCTTTCCGCCTCAAAAAACTGTATCGCACTATTACAACAGCACTACGACTGCCGCATCGACCGTCCGTTAGTACACACCTATATCCCACTGCATAAAAGCAGCTTTCAATTTGCTTGGCAGCACTACCGTACTGAGATTGAAGCCTTTTTATCCAACCGTTTCCGTTCTAACCACGATCTCAATCTTGCCACCTTCCTCGTACCTTGGCTGATGTTTTTAAACAGGAAATCTACAGTAGGTAATGAAATATGTTATTATTTTAATATCCGCTCCAACAAAGCGCCTGCACAATATATCAAGCTCTTAGAAAATAAAAAAAATGGGCGGCAGCCACACTCTTTTTGTGCCAACGATTTTCACAGCCAGCAACAGATTGAAAACTACCAGGACAAACTGATTCAAATGCTGGAAAATTACTTCAAAACCAAATAAAAATAAAAGGTCAAAAAAATGAACAATAAAAAATTTCGGAAGCTCTTACGAGACCCTAAACTCTTTTTCCGCGACATGTACGCCAAACGCGTAATGAAACTCAAAAAATACCTTCCCTTAAAATACGAAGGTAATAATCAATTTACAATCGTTTCGGCCGTTTATAACGTCGAAAAATACCTTGATGAATACTTTGACAGTATCGTCAAACAAAGCTTGAATTTCAAAAAACACATTCAAATCATTCTAGTAGATGATGGATCAACCGACCATTCGGCAGAAATCATCAAACGATGGCAAGCCAAGTTTCCCCAAAATATCCATTATTTTTACAAAGAAAATGGCGGCCAGGCCTCGGCACGCAATCTGGGTTTGCAACATACACAAACTGAATGGGTAGTATTTACTGACCCTGACGATTATCTTCACCCTGACTACTTCAAATCAGTAGATACTCAAATTAGCCAACATCCGTCGGCGGTAACTGTAGCTACTAACATGAAGTTTTTCTTTGAAAATCAAAATATCATTAAAGACAGTCATCCTCTAAGATTCCGTTTTAACAAAACCCACGTTATTGATGTTGCTAAGCTCGATAAATTTATCAATATGTCTGCTGCCTCAACCTTTTTCAGAGTCAGCCATATTAAAAAACAGAATTTGGTGTTTAACCACAATGTTAAGCCAAACTTTGAAGATGGCAAATTTATTGCAGACTATTTATTAGATTTGCAGGACGCAAAAGCTGTGTTTGACAGAGATGCCGTCTATTTCTATCGCAAACGTGAAAGTGGCACATCCACTTTAGATACTTCTTGGCAAAAAGTAGAAAAGTTTTCTAATGTTTTTGAGTATGGCTTCTTGCCTATGCTTCAAAACTATAAAAACCGCTTAGGGCATGTACCCTCCTCAATACAAAAAACCGCATTATATGATATGGCTTGGTATATCCAACAATTGCTTAATAGACCTGAACGTCTAGATTTGTTAAATACTAAACAAAAATCACATTTTTATGATCTAATGCAGCAGGTTTTTAATTATATTGATCAAAAAAATATTATGGAATTTGGCTTGGCGGGAGTATGGCTATTCCATAAAGTTGGTATGCTTGGAATGTTCAAACAGAGCGAGCCACCATTCCAAATCGCCTATGTCGAAAATATCGATCGTGAACGCAAACAGTTCCTTATCAGCTATTTTACCTATTTTGACCAGCCATATTCTGTGCAAGCCGATGGGCGTGATCTTATTCCTGTCTATGCAAAAAGCGTGGTCAATAAGCTAAATGAACAATTATTTGTTTACGAAAAACGTTTGTGGATTCCCTATGGTGACGTTGCAGACAACGCCAAAATTAATATCCTACTCAACAAAAAAGCAATGCGAATTTCGATTAAAGGTAAAACCTTTATGCACGGCATCGCATTAAATGAACTTACCGGTTTATTTACGCCGTCTGAAAAATACCTTTCAGACGGCAGTTGGCTCTTGATGGACAGGGAAACCAAAGCCGATGACAACGCCGAGCATTTTTATCGTTATATGATGCAGAACCACCCTGAACAAACTTGCTATTTCGTACTTAACAAAACTGCCCCAGACTGGAACCGTCTCGAACAAGAAGGCTTCAAACTTGTAGAATTCGGCGGTAGTGAATATGAACGACATTTGCGTAAAGCTGAAAAAATCATTTCCAGTCATTTGGAAAAACACATCAACAATTATTTTGGGGATTTATACGAACACAGCAAAAAATTTGTCTTTCTTCAGCACGGAGTAACCAAAGACAATCTTTCTGCATGGACAAATAGCAAACAAAACCTACACTGTTTCATTACCACTACTGAGCCAGAAAGTCGCTCGATTAAGGCTGACTTCAATACCTACAAGCTGACCGAAAAAGAAGTAGCACTAACTGGATTTCCACGCTACGACTCCTTACTATCAAAAAATAAGCCCGACAGTCGCAAGATCCTGATTATGCCAACTTGGCGCAATAACATTGTCGGTCAAAATATCGGTACAGGTAGCAATACTCGTACGCTCAACAGTGCTTTTATGGAAACTGACTATGCCCGTTACTGGCAGGCTCTGCTTCACGACCAGCGCCTGAAGGAAATGGCAGAAACCTACGGCTACGAAGTAATTTTTGCACCACACCCAAATATCGAGCCCTATTTGGAAGTAATGAATGTCCCTACCTATATAAAAATCTGGAGTGGACTGCGTGAAACTGAAAGTATCCAGTATCTTTTCGGACGTTGTGCCGTATTGATTACCGACTACTCATCAGTAGCATTTGACATGGCCTATCTGAATAAGGCAATTATTTACTATCAATTTGATAAAGAAGCCTTCTTTTCAGGTACGCACACCTATCAAAAAGGCTATTTCTCTTACGAAACTGACGGATTTGGCCCTATTACCATCAATCAGCATGAAACGCTGACTGAATTAGAAAGCATTTTAAAATCAGGACATGCCAAACCCGAATATCTTGCTCGCATCCGCGATACTTTCCCCTTCCAGGAAGGTGGCAACTGCGAACGTGTGTATCAAGCTATTACTGCTCTTGACCATGCCGAAACCGCTGACAATCTGCCGATTTTAATCAATATGATTGAGCAAGCAGAAAATCATCAGGTATGGGACTTGGCTGCAAGCCGTATCCAAACTCTGCTTGATACAGGCCGTCTGAATGCGGAAGAAACAGCTGATTATCGCCATCGTTATCTGAACGCTTTATTTGAGAGCAACCAGTTTGATACTTTGCAAAACCTGTTACCTGATTATCCCGATACCGCAGGTTACTGGTATGCGAAAATGGACTTATATATCGGTAATGCCGTTAAAGGGGCGGAATTTTTTGCTGAAAACGAGCATATAGGAACGCAAAATGATTTACTTGTCGCATTACTTGCAGCCTCGTTTCACCAAGCAAAAAGGCCGTCTGAAAAACTGTTTGCCCGGATAGGTACAGACTTACCCGATTCATATCAACCTTTGTTGACCGTAGCACAAAAGCTATCGGAGCAGAATTATTTTGTAGCATTGGCTTTACTGAAAACGTATATTGATAGCTTGGACGATCGCCAAAAAGGCTATCTCAAACCCGAGCTGTTGGCTTCTTACCTCTGCATGAAACTTGGTAACTTACAAGGCGCGCATCAGTATTTGGTTGCTTTTGAAAAACATACTCAAAATGATCCAAGTTGCCGTATCGCCATTGCAAGACTGGCAAAATTACGCGGTGATTCTGAAAAACTATTTACCCAGCTTAACCGTGCCTTTGAAGAAAATCTGCTCTTAATTCCTGAAGATTTAACAGTCGATTATCTGAAAAAAATGTACGCTGCCGGTAACACTGACGGTGAAAGATATCTATTGGCTCAACTGCGCCAAAAATATCCCGAGAATCCGTCTTTGGCCTTGTATGAAGCTGAAAAACTTGCCCAAAACCAAGATTGGGAGTCTGTCACCAAAATATTGGCTGATTTTGCACAAGCCTCACCGGAAACGATGTATCTTTATACAACTGCTTTATGCCGTCTGAAAAACCATCAGGCAGCACAACGTTATTTTGACAGTCTCTCTCTACAAGACACAGCAGCATATTGGAAACTGGCAGCTGAAATAGCCGAAGCTAAAGGTGACAAGGCATTACAGGCTGAGTGTCTGAAAAAACAATTGGCTTGTTTAGAATAACCTTTGTCTTATCTTAAAAAAGGCCGTCTGAAAACTTTTATGTTTTCAGACGGCCTTTACTGTTAGATGCACTAATCAAGTTCTACTGTTGAATTGATATAGGTGACATGATTCATTTCTGCCAAATCCTTACCTTCATCTATATCTGTATATAAAACATTATTGCGTTCCCAAAATACATCTTTGCGTATGACTTTAGCCGGCACACCTGCAATAACGCAGTTATTAGGAAAATGTTTTTTCACTACCGAAAATGCACCAACAATACTACCGCTACCAATCTTTGTACCACCCCAAATTGTTGCGCCATAGGCTACCCACACTCTGTCTCCAATGGTAACGTCTTTAGAAACATTTAAACGTTTTCCAGTATGAACATCATAAATCGGGTGTGCATCATCAGTACGGATTTGATTATTAGTGGCAAACATACAATCTTCACCAATGGACAAGGTTGTATGTTCGGCAACAGTAATATAAACCGGATTGGTACTAGTAGTTTTACTGCCGATGTTAATCGTACAGCCTACTCCCAAACACCATTGGCCTTGCATAGAAACATTTTCTCCAATATAGACTTTGCTATCCTTGCCTAAAAATTCTAAAAATACATTACGCAAGTTTGCATTAGGGTGGATAACAACTTCATTCCCACCTCCTCCTAGAAATTGGAAATGACAGTTTCGCAGATTATCAGGTGCAGTAATTTTATTTCCGGAAGTGTCGATATAATTACCTGACATCACTTCTTTTTTACGGCTGTTAACTACTGGCCGTTCAGAAAAATATTGTTCCGCACGTTCGGCCAATTTGATAAAGACCGCACAGGTTTGGGCAAAATCCAAAGCACTGACATCATAAATGTATACATTATCCCCATCCTGCTTAGATAAACTGAAGTTTGGAAACATTTCTCCGATATTATCTATCTCACTTTTATTACGATAAAACAGGAAAATCTTTTGCCAAACTAAATTTAAACTGACAGAAAATGGTGTTTCACGGTCAGATTTGAAATTGCAGTACACATTCTGCTGATAATAAATATCAACAGACGTATTTTTTAATTTGATATTTTTAAGAATTTCTTGCTGAAATTCTTCAGTCGTTTTATCTACCATTACATTCCCCAAACATGATAAATATGGTTCAAATCTTAAAAAAATAGACAGTAAATTTAAAACTTACTGTCTATTTACTTCGCATTTAGTTCAGATTAATGTCCGAATCAGTGATATGGATGTCCAACAGCAAATTATTGATAATGGTATTGGACAAGAATACTGTGTTGCCTGAAAAATCTATGTGCTTTTGAATTTTTTCAAAGTCAAACTCGCATAATACAACTGTAGGCAATGCTTCTTTCAACTCTTTAATATCCGGATAAAACTCTGATACCTTAGCCGATGAAATGACCACTTGATTTTCAAGGTTATGATCAATTACATCTGGTAGCTTTTTGAAAGTCTCCAAAATCGGCGTACGGATAGAATGCAGATACAATGGATCTTTGCCACCATAGTATTTATGGTTGCCCAAAAATGGGTCGATTGCAAAGGTTTTGTACCCACCAATTAAGCCGTGATATACCGCCCCTGTACCGCCTGATGATGCACCGCAAATGACTACGTTTTTCTTATCTACGCCATAAATACTCATCAGGCTCTTAATGAAACGCTGGATATTGTCTTCGATATTTTCATCAAACTTTGTATTCAACCCATGACTGCCAAACGCGTCCGATACATCAGCCATACGGATAATGTAAGTATTTGGCATAATACTGTTGCTGATAAATGGAAATGGGTGGCTATAATAACGGTCAACCATATTCTCATTGCTCTTATTGGTATAAGAGAACAACACCAATAGGTTTTTCTTGTTGGCACTCAATACTTTCGGTGCTTCAACAGTATAAATGACATTTTCCAACTCATGGAAAGAGTCTGGGAAATAAGCCAAAAGATCTTTATAACTGTGCTTATTCACACGACGGAACACACTTACGCCCATTTTGTGTTCAACAGCCAAAAAGCCTCTATTATTTAGCTCATAAACATAATCACTTAGACCATGATTCCGAGCATAGCTTAGGAAAAACTCATTACTGTCGCCTTTAACACCAATGTATTCAACTTCCGGCTTATCCAAGTACTCGGCTAAATTAATGCCTTTATTTTTTTCAACATTCAGGATGTAGCACAGTTCGCTGCCAAGATAAATGGAAGTAACTTCTAAAATCTCACTAAATTTATCCTCGATTTTTGCCCAATCGGCTTCAGCAAATTTAAAAGACAATACTGTCTTTTCTTGATTAACCGATTGTGGGTAACTTCCATAAACTTCTGAAATATATTTCAGAAATTTATGGAAGCCGGAAATCTTAGAAACTTTGCTCTTATTACGCTCAATAAAGTTAAAAGTTTGACCTACTGCCGTATAACTGACGCTGACAAAATAGTCGTTCAACAGAAAATCAAACACTATACTTTGATTGTTATAAATCCAAGCGTTAACCTTTTGAGGATCAATCTTGGCTTTTCGTAAGATGTTTTGCTGAATTTTATATAAATCCATTTTATAAACCCTGTTGATATTTTTCCAACAATGCTTTTTTGTCGGTTTTGTGGTTGGTGCTGACTGGAATTTCATCAATGTGAATAAATTCAGACGGCATCATGTAAGACGGTAAATTTTGTACTAATGCGTCTTTGATCGCCTGAGTATCTCCACTTTGCTTGGCTGTATAGAAACACACCAAACGCAATACTGCGCCTGTGTTGCGTTTCAAAGCCACTACTGCCACATTATCAAAGGCAAATTCCTTAAGGTTAAGGATTTTTTCTTCAATTTCTGAAAGTTCGATACGGTAGCCATTGAGCTTAATCTGCTCGTCTTTACGGCCTTGTACATAGAACAATCCATTTTTTTCAAAACCGTAGTCACCTGTTTTATAAGTACGGTTATCTGCACTGTGTACGACCAAACGTTTGGCATTTTCAGTTTCGTTGTTCAGATAGCCACGCATCACATGGTTACCGCTAATCCAAATCTCTTCGTCAACAATCACTAATTTGGAATTAAGCACGGCAACGCCTACAGGCAACTCTTCTTCTGCCGCCAGCATATCAGGTGTAATATCAACGTAAGTTGTTGCTACAGTAGCCTCAGTCGGACCATAGGTATTGATAACACGGACACCGGGAAATTTTTGAAAAATCATATTTACTACCGGTTTGCCAAGTTTTTCGCCACAGAACAAAAATTCTTTCAAACTCGGTAAAGTAGCCTGACTACATTTAGGGTTAAGCAGCTGCTGCATGGCAAAAGAAGGCGTGGAAACCCAAGTAGTAATTTGTTGTTTGGCCAAAAAATCAATCCAGGTGGCAGGATTAGAAATAGCATCACGACTGTTCATGACAATACAACCACCATAAGCCAAGTTGCCAAAGATTTCGTACATTGACAAATCAAATGCAAACGGAGCCTGATTCATAAACACATTAGGTGCGGCTAAATTAAGCTGCTCTTTCATCCATTTCATCAGGTTGAATACAGCTTCACGACCGATTTGCACACCCTTAGGTGCGCCGGTTGTTCCTGAAGTAAACATGATGTAAGCCAAATCTTTTTCAGCCAGCTCTACTTCTTCATCAGTCTGCTTTTCAAAAGTTTGCGTTGCCGAACGGTACACAAAGCGTGCTTTCGACAGTTGGCAGATATTGTTCAGACGGCTTTCAGGATAAATACTATCCACCGGAATAAAAGGGATTTTGTTTAATAAGCAGGCATAAATTGCCACTGCAAAATCAATTTCTTTATGGCCGTGCAACACCAAAGGAATGTTTTTGGTAATATCTGCTATGCTTTTGTAAGCCTCGATAAATGTGGCTATTTTTACGCGCAACTCTTCCCAAGAACATTCCTGAGTATCATTAACTAACGCTTTTCCCGAAGTTTGGTTGAAACGGTATTCCAAAAAATCATCAAGATTTTGGAATTCATTTAATTGTTTCATGATTTAGCCTTTGTAATTATTTTCAACATATTGAATGATATTGGCTGAATTTGCCAAAATATCAACCAATTGCTCAAACGGCAAATCAACATCAAATTTTTGTTTGATGGCCATAACCAAATCCATTGCGCTCACGGAATCAATAAGTCCTGTAGACAACAATTCTTCATTTGCTGACACTTGTTTTTGTGCAACTTGTGAAATCAACGCCAAAACTTCGTTAGATACTGACATGGTAAGATCCTTTTATTAAAATTGAAATGATAACGCTTTGCACCCTGTGCATAACACTGTGATTATCCCATATTTTTTTACTTTTCAGGTAACTAAATATACAATATCCAAATAAAGCAATCCCTCTTTGACAACATTTACATCAGATCATCTGAAAGCGTTTGTATTTTCAGCCAACCGGTTTCACGACTTCCAAACACAATTTTAATTAAGGAAAACCAATGACTATTCTTATTACCGGCGGTACCGGCTTCATCGGCTCCCATACCGTTGTTTCCCTGTTGAAATCAGGCTTTAATGCCGTGATTTTGGACAATTTGTGCAATTCGTCTGCCAACATCCTCCCGCGCTTGGAAAAGATTACCGGCAAGTCTGTGCCTTTTTACCAAGGGGATATCCGTGATCGTGAAGTGTTGCGTCAAATCTTTGCCGAACACGATATTGATGCCGTCATTCATTTTGCCGGCTTGAAGGCAGTCGGTGAAAGCGTGGCCGAGCCAATGAAATACTATGACAACAATGTGTCGGGCAGCTTGGTTTTGGCTGAAGAAATGGCGCGTGCCGGTGTATTTAAGATTGTGTTCAGCTCATCTGCTACGGTTTACGGCGATCCGGGTAAAGTGCCTTATACGGAAGATATGCAACCGGGAGATACGACCAGCCCTTACGGTACGTCGAAGTCTATGGTGGAGCGCATTTTGACGGATATTCAAAAGGCCGATCCGCGCTGGAGCGTGATTTTGTTGCGCTATTTCAACCCTATCGGTGCGCATGAAAGCGGTTTGATCGGCGAGCAGCCAAACGGTATCCCAAACAATCTGCTGCCTTATATCTGCCAAGTGGCTTCAGGCAAGCTGCCGCAATTGTCAGTTTTCGGCGACGACTACCCTACTCCCGATGGTACGGGTATGCGCGACTATATCCATGTGATGGATTTGGCGGAAGGCCATGTGGCGGCGATGCAGGCGAAAAGCGATGTTTCGGGCGTACACCTGTTTAATTTGGGTTCGGGACGTGCTTATTCGGTATTGGAAATCATCCGTGCCTTTGAGGCGGCCTCCGGTTTGACTATTCCGTTCCAAATCAAACCGCGTCGCGATGGCGATTTGGCCTGTTTCTACGCCGACCCTGCCTACACCAAAGCACAAACCGGTTGGGAAACCAAGCGTGATTTGGCGCAGATGATGGAAGACTCATGGCGTTGGGTCAGCAATAACCCAAATGGCTACGACGATTGAGTTGACCTGATACAGGCCGTCTGAAAGAGATGTTTTCAGACGGCCTCTTTATCTGAAAAACACACATTCTGTCTGCTATAATCCGTTTATATTATTTTGACTATCCTCTGAAACTTATGAAAAAAATCCTTGTTACCGGCGGCGCGGGCTTTATCGGTTCTGCCGTTGTCCGTCATATTATCCAAAACACCCAAAACTCTGTCGTCAATGTCGATAAGCTGACTTATGCCGGCAATTTGGAATCTTTGGCCGAGGTAGCCGATAATCCTCGCTATGCTTTTGAGCAAGTGGATATTTGCAACCGCGCCGAACTCGACCGCGTATTCGCACAACACCAGCCGGATGCCGTGATGCACTTGGCTGCGGAAAGCCATGTCGACCGCTCTATCGATTCGGCAGGCGAGTTTATCCAAACCAATATCGTCGGCACATTCAATCTGCTTGAAGCGGCACGCGCCTACTGGCAACAAATGCCGTCTGAAAAGAGCGAAGCCTTCCGCTTCCACCATATTTCCACCGATGAAGTTTATGGCGATTTGCACGGTACGGACGATTTGTTCACCGAAACCACGCCATATGCGCCGTCCAGCCCCTACTCCGCTTCCAAGGCGTCCAGCGACCACCTCGTCCGCGCATGGTTGCGTACTTACGGTTTGCCGACCATTGTAACCAACTGCTCCAACAACTACGGCCCTTACCATTTCCCGGAAAAACTCATTCCATTGATGATTCTGAACGCGCTCGACGGCAAACCGCTGCCCGTTTACGGCGACGGAATGCAAATCCGCGACTGGCTGTTTGTCGAAGACCACGCGCGCGCGCTGTATCAGGTTGTTACCGAAGGCGTTGTCGGCGAAACCTACAATATCGGCGGCCACAATGAAAAAGCCAATATTGAAGTGGTCAAAACCATCTGCGCCCTGCTGGAAGAGCTTGTTCCTGAAAAACCAGCCGGCGTGGCGCGTTATGAAGATTTGATTACTTTCGTACAAGACCGCCCCGGCCATGACGTGCGCTACGCCATCGATGCCGCCAAAATCGGCAGGGAACTGGGCTGGAAACCGCAGGAAACATTCGAATCCGGCATCCGCAAAACAGTGCAATGGTATTTAGACAACAAAACCTGGTGGCAAAACGTATTGAACGGCAGCTACCGTTTGGAACGTTTAGGCACTGGAAAATAAGTTTTCAGACGGCCTGTTCCCATATTAGGCCGTCTGAAAATCACGCAAACACACACTACTCAGGAGAAAACCCATGAAAGGCATTATCCTCGCCGGCGGCAGCGGCACACGCCTCTACCCCATCACGCGCGGCGTATCCAAACAACTGCTGCCCGTATACGACAAGCCCATGATTTACTATCCCCTGTCCGTATTGATGTTGGCAGGAATCCGCGATATTTTGGTGATTACCACGCCCGAAGACAACGCCTCTTTCAAACGCCTGCTCGGCGACGGCAGCGATTTCGGCATTTCCATCAGTTATGCCGTGCAACCCAGTCCGGACGGCTTGGCACAGGCATTTATCATCGGCGAAGAATTTATCGGCAACGACAATGTTTGCTTGGTTTTGGGTGACAATATTTTCTACGGCCAATCGTTTACGCAAACATTGAAACAGGCCGCCGCCAAGACCCACGGCGCAACCGTATTCGGTTATCAGGTCAAAGACCCCGAGCGTTTCGGCGTGGTTGAATTTGATGAAAACTTCAATGCCTTATCCATCGAAGAAAAACCGCAACAGCCCAAATCCGATTGGGCGGTAACCGGCTTGTACTTCTACGACCAACGCGTCATCGAGTTCGCCAAACAAATCAAACCGTCCGCCCGCGGCGAATTGGAAATTTCCGATCTCAACCAAATGTATTTAGAAGACGGTTCATTGTCGGTACAACTTTTGGGACGCGGTTTCGCATGGCTGGACACTGGCACCCACGAGAGCCTGCACGAAGCCGCTTCATTCGTGCAAACCGTGCAAAACATCCAAGACCTGCAAATCGCCTGCCTGGAAGAAATCGCTTGGCGTAACGGTTGGCTTTCCGATGAAAAACTGGAAGAGCTGGCGCGCCCGATGGCAAAAAACCAATACGGCCAATATTTGCTGCGCCTGTTGAAAAAATAATGTTTGAGGCCGTCTGAAATATTTCAGACGGCCTTTAGATGAAAGATAAAACGATGAACATCATTGATACCGCCATTCCTGACGTAAAACTGCTTGAGCCGCAAGTCTTCGGCGACGCGCGCGGCTTTTTTATGGAAACCTTCCGCGACGAGTGGTTCAAAACCCAAGTCTGCGACCGCACCTTCGTGCAGGAAAACCACTCCAAATCCAGCAAAGGCGTATTGCGCGGCCTGCACTATCAAACTGAAAACACACAAGGCAAACTCGTGCGCGTGGTTGTCGGCGAAGTATTCGACGTAGCCGTCGATATGCGTAAAGACTCCCCCACTTTCGGCAAATGGGTGGGCGAAATTCTGTCCGCAGAAAACAAACGCCAACTGTGGGTACCCGAAGGTTTCGCACATGGTTTCTATGTACTGAGCGACGAAGCCGAGTTCGTCTATAAATGCACGGATTATTACAACCCCAAAGCCGAACACTCGCTGATTTGGAATGATCCGAGCGTCGGCATCGACTGGCCGCTACAAGGCGAGCCGAACCTGTCGCCTAAAGACTTGGCAGGCAAAGTATTGGCCGAAGCCGTCACGTTTTAAAAAATAATTCAGGCCGTCTGAAAGAATGTTCCTCTTTTCAGACGGCCTACAATCCATTAATAACAATAATCGACGAAAACGCATTGTGAAAAACGCCTATATCCCCTCTCGCGGCATCCGCAAAATCCCCCATCTCTCCACCCTATTGCCTGAATTTCATATCTGCAAAGACGGAAAAGGAGCGGAGGCTGTCGTCGGTTGGGGTTTGCGCCCGACGACACACAAAGCGCGTGCTTTCGCCGCTGAACACCAGCTTCCCTTTATTGCTTTGGAAGACGGCTTTTTACGCTCGCTCGGCCTGGGCGTCGCCGGTTATCCGCCCTACTCCATCGTCTATGACGACATCGGTATCTACTACGACACCACGCGTCCTTCGCGTTTGGAGCAACTGCTTCTCGCCGCCGATACCATGCCGTCTGAAACCTTGGCTCAAGCGCGACAGGCGATGGATTTCATCCTGCGACATCATCTATCCAAATACAACCACGCGCCCGAACTTTCAGACGATCATCCTTTACGTTCCCCATCCAAACCTGAAACCGTCCTCATCATTGACCAAACCTTCGGCGATATGGCCATCCAATATGGCGGTGCAGACGCCTCTACGTTTGAATTGATGTTTCAGACGGTCTTGAATGAAAACCCGCAAGCCGATATCTGGGTTAAAACCCATCCCGATGTTTTGTGCGGCAAAAAACAAGGCTATCTGACCCGGCTGGCGCAGCAACACCGCGTCCATCTTTTGGCAGAAGACATCAATCCGATTTCTTTGTTGCAAAACGTCGATAAAGTTTATTGCGTTACCTCGCAAATGGGTTTTGAGGCGCTTTTGTGCGGTAAACCGCTGACCACCTTCGGCCTGCCGTGGTATGCCGGATGGGGCGTAAGCGACGACCGCCATCCTGAAATCAACCGCCTTGTCCAAACCCAGCGCCGCGCCACCCGCAACTTGCTACAACTCTTCGCCGCAGCCTATCTGCAATACAGCCGCTACCTCAACCCCAATACTGGTGAAGCAGGCAGCCTCTTTGATGTCATCGACTATCTGGCGACGGTCAAACGCAAAAACGACAAATTGCGTGGCGAGTTGTATTGCGTCGGCATGTCTTTGTGGAAACGCGCAGTTGCCAAACCGTTCTTTAACGTACCCTCATGCCGTCTGAAATTTATCTCCTCCACCCAAAAACTGGACGGGGTCAAACTGTCCGACGATGCACGCATCCTTGCCTGGGGCAACGGCAAAGAGGCCATCGTCCGTTTTGCCGAACAACGCCACATCCCCCTGCTGCGTATGGAAGACGGCTTTATCCGTTCGGTCGGACTCGGTTCTAATTTAGTCCCGCCGCTGTCGCTCGTTACCGACGATATGGGCATTTATTTCAACGCCGAAACCCCGTCCCGTCTTGAACATATCCTGCAAAACCAAGACTTTGACAATCAAGACTTTCAGACTGCCTTGAAGCTGCAAAAAATGCTGACCGAAAACCACATCAGCAAATACAACGTTGGCAGCTCGGACTTTACCGCCCCATCAACCGACAAAACCGTAATTCTCGTTCCCGGTCAGGTTGAAGATGATGCGTCTATCCGCTACGGTTCGCCCCAAATCTATCGCAATCTGGATTTGCTCCGTACCGTACGCGAACGCAACCCCGATGCCTATATCATCTACAAACCGCATCCCGATGTAGTCAGCGGTAACCGTATCGGCCATATTTCCCCTGAAGATGCTGCACGATATGCCGACCAAACCGCCGAACAAGCCGATATCCTGACCTGTCTCCAATACGCAGACGAAGTACATACCATGACTTCGCTAACCGGTTTTGAAGCCTTGTTGCGCGGCAAAAAAGTGAGCTGCTACGGCCTGCCTTTTTACGCAGGTTGGGGACTTACCCAAGATCTGCTCCCCATTCCGCGCCGCAGCCGCAGACTTGAACTTTGGCAGCTGATCGCCGGCACGCTCATCCACTATCCCGACTACATCCATCCCGAAACCCATCAGGCCATCAATGCGGAAACTGCAGCCCAAATCCTGATACGGCAAAAAAATATGCAAAAAAACAACAACGGATTACATCGCGGGTACTTTGCCAAAAAATTAGGTAAAATCAAACAACTATATCGATCTTTTAAATAAATGCCATCAAAATTAACAATGCATCATAAACCGGCCTCAATTACGGCATCATTGCCTTTGCATCGTTAATACGCTTGGCGTATGCTTAAAAGTTCAACCCAAAACTATTACACAAAAAACAAAATCACATTGCGACATGAAACAGCCCGTCCTCCAAAACAACCTGCAAAACTTACTTGAAAGCGCAGAAAACATCCTGCTGCTTCAAGGCCCTGTCGGCAACTTTTTTCAGCGCCTCGCCGACTGGCTGACCGCAAACGGCAAAACCGTGCATAAATTCAACTTTAATGCAGGCGACGACTATTTTTATCCGCCTACTCAAGCGCATACCGTTGCTTTTAACGACAGCTACGATGCCTTTCCTGAATTTTTGCAAGAATACATCGTTCAACATCACATCCAGGCCGTTGTCTGCTTTGGCGACACACGTCCCTACCATCTCCTGGCCAAACGAATTGCAAACGAAAACCAAGCCAGTTTCTGGGCGTTTGAAGAAGGCTATTTCCGCCCCTACTACATCACCTTAGAAAAAGACGGCGTCAACGCATTTTCTCCGTTGCCGCGCCGTGCCGACTTTTTTCTGGAACAATTCCCCAAGCTGGCCCGGCAAGAATACAAAGCGCCGACACCGGTACGCGGCGGGTTTACGCCCATGGCCAAAAACGCCGTCCGTTACTATATCGAATTGTTCCGCAACTCGAACAAATACTCGAACTACATCCACCACCGCGCATCCAATGTCGGCCATTACCTCAAACTGTGGTCAATCTCCATCCTCAAGCGTTTGAACTACTATATTGAAGACATCCAAATCGCCAAACGCGTGGAGGCGGGCAAATACGGCAAGTTTTTTATTGTTCCCTTGCAGGTATTCAACGACAGCCAAGTCCGCATCCATTGCGACTTTTCCAGCGTCCGCAGCTTCCTGCTCCATGTTTTGGCCTCCTTTGCCGCGCACGCGCCTGCCGATACCAACCTCATCATCAAGCATCATCCGATGGACCGCGGCTTTATCGACTACTCGCGCGACATCAAACGCTTTATCAAAAAACACCCCAAACTCAAAGGCCGTATCACTTACGTCCATGATGTCCCCCTGCCCGTTTTCCTACGTCACGGCCTCGGCATGGTTACCATCAACAGCACCAGCGGCCTGTCCGGCTTGATCCACAACATGCCAGTCAAAGTCCTCGGCCGCGCCCATTACGACATTCCCGGCATAACCGACCAAAATACCTTGGCAGAATTTTGGAATCATCCGACGCCGCCTGACAGCGACCTGTTCCATGCCTACCGTATGTACCACCTCAACGTAACCCAAATTAACGGCAACTTCTACAGTCAGGTCTTTTTTCCCAACAAAAAAATCTCTGACTCTTCCACTCCGACAACCTGACTTAGCAAAAATAATGGGGCTGACGTAGATTAGCCCTAAATTC
>NZ_KV830230.1:0-258 GCF_001836705.1 Neisseria sp. HMSC061B04 | reverse complement strand
GACGATAAAGCTGTCTTTACAAATCTTTCTGGACGTCCTCCCCCTGACTTGTGGTTAGGTGGGCTATTTGGCTATGTTATATCCATAATAAATAATTACTGCTGCTCCTATTAACGACATTATGAAAATGGGAAGAACGAAATACTTAAAAAATCCTCCCCAGCCTTTACGCTCATATGTTGTTGCAGCCCAAATTCCTAATAAAAAAGCTATACCTGAATTCACTAATTAACCTTTCCGCCTTGATTTGACATGGCA
>NZ_KV830229.1:0-2259 GCF_001836705.1 Neisseria sp. HMSC061B04 | reverse complement strand
GATTATGTGCCTGTTCAAGTTCGTTATTATTCATGCGTAACTATCTATTGAAAGAATAAGGGAAAACGTGCTATCAGCATTCTTCAAATTTGGGAAGGATTTAACCAAACGAACGATCGCCATAGCTGCGCTCTTCTTGAACTTGAGGAGTATTTTGAGCAACTTCTTGAGCCTGATTTTGTTTTAAGGTCTCTCGCAACTCATCTCTAAAATTTGCCACCACATCGGCATTGTCAGCCAATGCTTTGGCTGTGAACGTACCATCTTTGTCGTTTTTAAAGCCTTGAATTAAAGCTTGAAGTTTATCGGCTGGCCTGTCATTACCCTCAGAAAATTTGGAATGTTCTTGCTGACGGGTTGGAGCTGTGATTCTTTCGATATTTTCGTCCCGACGTTTTGCATCTGCCGGGTGACTAATTCCATATGCAGTATTCATACGGAAATTTTTTAAATCTTCCATATCAAGCTGACCATGCACTTTTACAGTTTTATTTCCAGGCAAAGTAACTCCATTGTCTTTTTCTGTTTGTGCAATAAACTTAACAAGAGCCTCATTAACTTTTGCACCATATTGATTGCCAATATCCGCAATAAAGACCTTTGCCTGCATACTGTTATTCAAAAATTCTCTATTTGCTTTATTTTTAACATTACTAATCTTTTCCTCGACCTTTAAAATTTTATCATCTAAATTTTCATTATAGTTTTCATTAATTAATTTTATTCCTGTCGGAGATGATAGCGCAGCATCCAATTTGGGCTTGATTTGCTTGTAGAATGCTTTATCTTCATCACTCATGCCCCGAGTTGCTATCTTTCCTTCCTTAGTCTTGACATCACTAAATGGTTTGTATATCCGATGAAGCTGCATCATATCAGATTCTGATAAAAAAGAATTTCCTGCATTATCTTTGGCATGATGAAGTATTTTTTCTAATAACTTTTGGCCATTTTTATTAGATCCCACATCAAATTGAATTCCACCAAAGCTTGGACCACTAGAACCATTTACAGCATTAGACATTTCATATGCACCATACCCCCCACGCAATTCATTTACCATCATAGCTTGATGTAGATAATATTTAAAACCATCTTTAGGAGTCAAATGATCGCCACCGGTAAAACGAAGGCTATGATTCGCTTTCTTTGCCATACTTTATTCCTTTCTTAAAACAAATTAGAAGCGCTCCAATGCTTTCAAATGAGCTTGCGATTGCTCAATTCGGCATTGAAGAATATACCAATCAGATGCAGATTTTAGATCTGTATTATTTGTAGGATCAGAACAAAGTTGTTCTCTATATGCATTCCATGTTTTACGTACTTTAATAAAATAAGAAGAAGGCAAAGCATGTAGAGCCATATCTTTTTGTTTTACTCGTCGGTATATCATCTTATATTTTTCATCAATTTTTTTTTCTAAACGGCTATCCCAAACATCCAAGCAATCATAACTAACATTTTCAATATTTTCTAACGCACTTTTAGGACAGACTTCTTTTTTATGCTCTATATTTTCCTGTGCAAAACATGAACCTGTCCCTAATAGGCAAATAGAAATAAATAATGCTTTTTTCATTTTAAATTCCTTAAATTTATAATAGATTACCCTATTTCATATAGCGATCTTGATCGAATTTATCATTCATAATATTTTACCTATTTTTAATAAAATGCCATTTACCATTACGCCAGCAATAATGATCCTGGGAATATTCCATTGAATTTTTCCGATAATCAACGTAAATACAGTTTTTTTCGCTAGCATGAATTTCGCCAAGCTGGGTAATATCTTCAGTTTCCTCAAATTGTTTAGTTTCAGGATTGAACATATAAAGTTCATTACCATTAATTGCTGACGCTGCAACAGGAAAACCCTTTAAAATAATATCAGGGTACCCATCATTATTTAAGTCTTGTATTTGAACCAAATGATCTGCAGTCAGAGGGGGATGTGACATACTTTCAATAATTTGAATTTTTTTAGTTTTTTTATTTGTAATGACAGCCTGATAATCCATATCAGAAAGTGGTTTTATCTTAATTTCAAAAGGAAAATTTGCTACTGGTGGATAAACACTTTCTTTTCCAACTACGTTTCCACTTTGCACAGCGCACGCAGTAGAAAATAAAGAAAGTGCAATGAAAGGAATTGTGAACAGTTTTTTATATTGCATTGTCCCTCCTAGAAAATATGAATTTTTTCAAATTACACCATAACCTTAAATTAAGGGGCTGACGTAGATTAGCCCTAAA
>NZ_KV830228.1:0-288 GCF_001836705.1 Neisseria sp. HMSC061B04 | reverse complement strand
TGCCATGTCAAATCAAGGCGGAAAGGTTAATTAGGGAAAATGAATGCTTTAGAATTTATAGTTTCCTGTTTAGTTGTTTACGCAATAATATATATTCATAAAAAATATGGTACAGCTTATTTAAAAATGTTGATTAAAGAATTTGGCATTTTCATTTTTGGATTGTTAATAATATTTATAATCCTATGCCTTTTAGGAATTCTGTTAAATTTTTAAAAAATTCCACTCACTTAAACAAAAGTCAGGGGGAGGATGTCCAGAAAGATTTGTAAAGACAGCTTTATCGTC
>NZ_KV830227.1:0-470 GCF_001836705.1 Neisseria sp. HMSC061B04 | reverse complement strand
GCACAAAGTTCATCACCGCATCGCACGATATTGGCTCTATTGATGCGACCAACCATATCTGCATCCTGTCGTTTTTGGTCAATCAACATTGTATAAAAGAAAGATAATGCCAATCCGCCAATAACCAATGTTGCCATTGCAAGCGAAATAACCCATACCAAACGTGAAGAAATCTTCTGATTTTCTTCATTTACCTTATTCAAATATACATTGAATTCACGTACTTGATCAGCCATTTGGTTGCGTGCCTTTTCCATATCACGCACATACCCTGCCACAGAATTTGACATTTCTTTCGTCACTTCCGCACGCACCATCTCTGTAATCATCTTGCGTTGATCGTAAAGTGATTTATCCAATTTATCCTCAAGATTTTGGACAATCTGATGAGCACTTTGCCTAAATTGTACCATTACCTCGGCGGTTTCAAGCAAAAGATTATGTGCCTGTTCAAGTTCGTTATTATTCAT
>NZ_KV830226.1:0-327 GCF_001836705.1 Neisseria sp. HMSC061B04 | reverse complement strand
CTAATTAACCTTTCCGCCTTGATTTGACATGGCATTATCATTGTAACCGTCATACATCAAATTCTGCGGACTCTTTCCTCCCATTGTCAAGACTTGCGGCGTTTCGGGCTGTGCCTTTGGTGCTTCCGTTGCCGCCGTTTCGGGCTGTTTTGTCTTATAGGGGTTAAAGGGTAGGCCGTCATTTACATATTGGACACAGGTTTTTTTGCTGATCTCTTTTATTTTTGTGCCTTGATCGGTGTAACAGTTACAGCCTTTTTCGGATTTGATGCAGGCAGACGGCCACGGCATTGCTTTAAAGTCTTTGTTCATGCTGTCGTAGATCGG
>NZ_KV830225.1:0-1527 GCF_001836705.1 Neisseria sp. HMSC061B04 | reverse complement strand
CAGGCGTTTGGAAGGTTGATGTACAAAACAACGGCAAACCGACAGTAACAAAAAATGGTGGAAATATTAATGGTAGCCAAGGCAAAAATGTAACGGTTACAGGCAGATACGGCGAAACTGGTACGATGAATACGACTGTCAGTCAAAATGTTAATGTTGGCAAAGTAGAAACTATTTTAGGTGGGACTTTGGCTGGTGCAACTGCAGCAGGCGGTGCTATTGGGTCTGATTACGCAGCTTGGACATATAGAGATATAAAAGACGGTGATTGGGCTGGAGCAGCTCGCAATGGTGTTGGTGCAATCCTTACAGGTTTGTCAAAATTAGATATAACTGGTTTGGGAGCAGGAATTAATTCCTTTTTAGATAAAACGGGATTGAGAACAGGAGCTTCTAATGAACAAATATCTAATGCAATACAGCAAGCAGCCCAAGCCCAGCGACAAGCAGAAGCCGAAGGTAACTATCAAAAAGCAGTAGCAAATGCAGCAGCTAAAAAAGCAGCAGAAGCAGCACAAAAAGGCAAAGCACAGCAAGAAAAAAAAGAAAATTTAGAAGAACAAGAAAAATCTGGAAAAAATGTTTTACTCGTTAGGTTTCGTGAATGGGGGGGTGGAGAAGGCGAAAGTGTTGAGTGGAAAAGCTATAAAACATCTTCTGGTGTTGGTAGATCTGACGTAGGAAATTTTCATTTATATGACATTCATTCTAGTATTTCTTATAAATATTCAGATGATTTGACTATTTCATATAGCCCAAAATTTCCAGGTAAATATGGTCGGTTTTTAGGCATCAGTTTTTATCCCAATAGCGAATTAAACCGTCAAAATATTATAAATAATAATGATTCAGTCGGTGTTAATGACTTTATGCTGACACAAAAAGAAATGTTAGACATCTTAAAACGCATGCTTGAAAACAATCAGACAAATCATGCAGAGCTGATGAATCAACTTGCAAAAATGGGCGCTATGAATCAATCTGCCGAGCCAAGCACATTTAGCCCTGATACTGCACTTAGTGCGCCATATACCCCTCAAGGTAGTAGCACCCCTCAACAAACAAGATTCAAAATGAATCAAGACGGCACTGTAGGCGTTGATTATGTGCCTCGCCCGGATTTAAAGCCAAACAGTCCAGAAGCACCGAATAAGCCCGAAAAGACAACACCGAGCAGACAGGAGAGTCCGGACACGCCAAACAGTCCGAATACACCAAATGAGCCGAACAGTCCGAATAGTCCAAATAATCAACAAACGCCAAATCAAAAAGAAAATGGCCTTTGTTCGCTGTTTCCAAACATCGCAGCGTGTGCAGATATGGGCAATGCAGAAGAAAAAGATCTAAACATTCCGCAAAACGATCAAGATATAGGCACTCTGAAACCGTTGGAACACTTCCAGACGGACGGTGTTTGTCCAAAGCCACAATCATTTGATTTTGGATTGTTTGGTCGATTTGAAATGGGTTATGACACAATTTGCGATATTGCCCGAAAAATCAGGCCAATTTTGATTTTAATATGCA
>NZ_KV830224.1:95825-165547 GCF_001836705.1 Neisseria sp. HMSC061B04 | reverse complement strand
TGTTCGATCGGTTGCCAATCAATCACCTGATCCAGCTTCAATAGTGGGAAGCGGTCGATGTGTTTGGCGATCATGGCTTGGGCGGTTTGCTGGAAGAAGGTACTCATGGAAAATCCCCTAAATGTCTTAGTAGGAATTTAGGGGATTTTGGGGAATTTTGCAAAGGTCTCAATACAATATCAATATGTTACACAACTACTTCCCGAACTAATGCCAGTACTAATATATCCTGAACATTCATGAGTTTTTCCTACTTCACAGAGCATAGCCTCTACTTTTTTCTCTGTTTTCTGATGACAAACTTGTCAGGTCTGTCTGTATACGTTATGCCCAGAAGTCTCGCGGTGCGTCCAATACGGGTTTGACGATACCGGTACGGACGGCAAAATCGCCGAAGCCTTCATCATCGAATCGGTTTTGCGCCCAATCGGCTACCCAGCCTTCGACAATTTCAAGGATTTCAGGTTCGGTAATATTTTCTTTAAACAGGCGCGGGATGCGGGTGCCTTCGCGGTTGCCGCCTGCGTAAAGGTTGTAGCGGCCGACGGCTTTGCCGACCAAGCCGATTTCCGCCAGCATGGCGCGGCCGCAACCGTTGGGGCAACCGGTTACGCGCAAAACGATGTATTCGTCTTCCAAGCCGTATTTGGCGAACATGTCATCAATTTTATCGGAGAATGTCGGTAGGAAGCGTTCGGCCTCCGCCATTGCCAACGGGCAAGTTGGCAAGGCAACGCAAGCCATGGAGTTTTCACGCTGGATGGTAATCGATTTGCTGATAAGGCCATGATCTTTGGCGATTTTATCAATCGTGTCTTTCAATTCGGGCGGTACATTGGCAACCACCAGATTTTGGTTGGCCGTCAGACGGAAGTCGCCGGGATGGATTTTGGCAATTTCACGTACGCCGGTTTTCAAAGGTCTGCCGGGATAATCGAGCAGGCGGCCGTTTTCAATAAACAAAGTCAAATGCCAGTTGCCTTCATGCCCTTGTACCCAGCCGATATGGTCGCCGCGATGGGTGAATTCGTAAGGACGGATGGGTTCAAACTTAATGCCCATGCGTCTTTCGACTTCTTCTTTGAACACATCTACGCCGACGCGTTGCAGCGTATAGCGTGTACGCGCTGCTTTGCGGTCGCTGCGGTTGCCCCAGTCGCGCTGGGTGCTGACAACAGCTTCGGCGGCGTTAAGGGTGTATTCGAGCGGTACGAAACCAAATTCGTAAGAAGTGTTCGGATAGGTTTTGGTATTACCGTGTTCGCTGGATAAACCGCCGCCGACCAACACATTGAAGCCCACCAACTTGCCGTTTTCTTCAATCGCCACAAAACCCAAGTCGTTGGAATGAATGTCCACATCGTTATCGGGCGGAATCACGACGGCAGTTTTGAATTTGCGCGGCAAATAGGTTTTACCCAAAATCGGCTCGACCTCATCGGCAATTTCTTTATTGCGCGGCTCAGTCGGCTCGGTCGTGAACACTTTTTCGCCGTCCAGCCACACATCGGCATATGCCATCGTGCGCGGCAGAAGGTGCATACTGATGCGCGCCGCCCATTCATAGGCTTCTTGGTGCAAAGTGCTTTGCACCGGATTGCTGGTGCACAACACATTACGGTTGACATCGCTGGCTGTGGCAATGGAATCCAAACCAAGTTTGTGCAATGCCTGATGTGCCTGTTTTAAATCGGTTTTCAGAATGCCGTGGTATTGGAAGGTTTGGCGGTTGGTCAGGCGGATGGAGCCGTAAATTGTATTTTCACCGGCAAATTTGTCGATACCCAGCCACTGTTTCGGCGTAATGATGCCGCCGGGCAAACGGCAACGCAACATCATGTTTTTTAAGGGTTCGAGCTTTTGTTCGGTACGCTCGGCACGGATATCTCGGTTATCCTGTTCGTACATGCCGTGAAAGCGGATAAGCTGAAAGTTGTCGGCGGTAAAGCCGCCGGTAAAGTCGTCTTTCAACTCTTCCTTAATCGTGCCGTGCAGATAATCGCTGCGCTCTTTCAAGGCCTCGTTGCCGGACAAAGGCGTCTCAGGCAGCTTGGCTCGTGGGTCGGTTGTGGTAGCAGTCATTGAAGCACTCCTTATTTTTGATATAGGCGTTACTTTAATGAGGCCGTCTGAAAATGAGAAAGAATGGTTTGTTTGTTTTAAAGACGATTTTGTTATATTGGTTTGAAACATAAAAAGGCCGTCTGAACTTTGCTTTCAGACGGCCTTGATATTGGACGGGACAAACCGATTAGGCTTGTTTGTTCCAACGTTCGATAGATTCTTTGATGACTTGTTTCGCTTCTTCTACATCGCCCCAAGATTCAACTTTAGTGGTACCTGCTTTTTTCAGGTCTTTGTAGTGGTTGAAGTGGAACTCGATTTGTTTGATCAGTTGTTGCGGCAAATCGGCCAAAGTTTTGTAGGCATTGCCGTTGTTGCGGTCGTCGGCTGGAACGCAGACGATTTTGTCGTCCACTTCGCCGTCGTCAACGAATTTCATCACGCCGATAACGCGTGCTTCCAGGAAAATACCGGTTGCCAAAGGCTGCTCGGTAACCAGCAATACGTCCAATTCGTCGCCGTCTTCGTCCAAAGTTTGCGGAATGAAGCCGTAGTTGGTCGGTTTGGCGAAAATTGCCGGTTCAACGCGGTCGAGTTGGAACGCGGCCAGTTTGCGGTTCCACTCGATTTTGTGGTTGCTGCCCGCAGGGATTTCGTTGACAACGTTGATAATGCCGCCGTCCACGTCGCCCGGGGTCAGGATTTTGTTGAAGTCTGCCATGATGGTTTCCTTTGTTTTTAAAGAGAGTCAAACGGCGAAAGTATAACAAACCCAAGGCCGTCTGAAAATGTGAAACTGTCGTATTCAGACGGCCTTTTTGGCATTCAGCCTTTTGACCAATTCTAAAATTGCGCGTTTATTGGAAGGCGAAAATACTTTTTCCGCCGCTTCTTCCGCTCCAAACCAACCGTAGGCAACGTGTTCGTCCGGTTGCAGGACAATGGGCGTATCACGCGGAATTTGGGCGGAGAAGATGTGTTCACGGTTTTCAAAAACGCCTTTGGGATAGCGATGGCGCCAATGATGATAGATTTCATAAACGGTGCTGTCGTGCCAGTTTTCCAGCTGTCCGTTTGCAAGGCGAATACCGGTTTCTTCCCACACTTCGCGCCATGCGGTTTCTTCGATACGCTCGCCTTCTTCCAAGCTGCCGGTAACCGACTGCCAAAAACCTTGCGGCGCCGTGCGTTCAATCAGCAGGATATTGCCGTCTTCATCATGCAAAACGACCAAAGCGGAAACGGGATACTTCAAAGGCTTGCCGCTCATGGCTTATCCTTGCCGGATTGATTGGGGAGGCTGATTTTTTGTAGTAAGTAAGCCGAAAGGTTTTCCATGTCTCACTCAAAAATGGGAATTGATATTCAGACGGCCTTTGCCGGAAATCCGCAAAGGCCGTCTGAAATTATACCTGATTTAACTGCGCCAGTTTCCAAGACACCAGCTCTGCCGCTTCTTCCGGCGAGTTGGCCTTCAATCCTGCTTCGCCAAAATACGAAATTTTAGGCAACTCGCACAAAAACTTATCGATGTCTTCTGCCGTCAAAAAGCGACCGTGCAAATCAAATCCGACATTTAAAGCACGCCCTTTGATTTCCGCCATCCTGTCATGCAAATGCCCGTACAAGTGATACCAGCCTTGATAGCAGCCGTCCCATTCCTGAATCGGATAGTGAAAAAGAACCAGCGTATTCTTAATTTCCGGCAATTTGAGTTTCATATACGGCCGTATGGACGACAGCAGCGGATGGCCGTCATGCTTGGTTTGGCTGCGGAAAAAATCGGCATGCTGCCGAATCACATGATCATGATTGCCGTAAATCAAGTGATGTTGCCCGTTTAAACGCGACAAAACGCGCTCTATCTGCTTATGGTCGTGGGCAAAGGAAAAATCGCCCAAGTTGTACACCGTATCTTCAGGCGTAACGGTTTCGTTCCACGTTTGGATTAAAAATTCATCCATCTGCTCCACGTTATCGAACGGTCGAAATTGCGGGCAGAATTTGGCGATGTTTTTATGTGAGAAATGTAGGTCTGATGTGAAGTAGATTTTGCTCATACCGTGCTTTCTGCGTTGCAGTCTTGAATCGTATCACGCGCGGGCGTATGCTGAGTAATGTTTTTATGTGCTTCAAGGAGTTCGTATGCGTTTGGTTATTGCCGCGCCGGCCAACGGCGCAATATTGAAGGACGCGCTCAAAGCGCATCTGCAAAACGACCCGCGCGTCAGCAGCTTGGTCGATTTATCCTCCCCCGAAGGAAGCTATCCGCAACTCTCGTTTGCCGCGGCCGAAGAAGTCGCGGCAGGACGCGCTGACCGTGCGCTGTTGATTTGTGGTACCGGCGTGGGGACGGCAATCGCCGCCAATAAGGTGCGCGGCATACGGGCGGCGACGGCGCACGATTTGCTCACCGTCCGCGGCTCGGTGGAAAACTATAACGCGCAAGTTTTATGTATGGGGCAAAACGTCATTGCTGCACCTGCCGCTTGGGCATTGGTCGATATCTGGTTGGATTTGCGCCATGACACAAGCAGCGGCTATGCGCCTAAAGTCGGCGAAATCGAAGCGTATGAGCGCGAAAAATAAATACGCATTGCTCCCTCTATTTTCAGACGGCCTTACAACTGTCTCAAAAACGCTTGAATAAACGCGATCTTATCCAATTCCGGCATGGCGTTGAACGCTTCCTGATGATCGTGGATATAGTCGATCAAAGGATAAAATTCTTCATCAACATGGCGTTTGTCCAGCTTGCGGCCGATATTGCCTTCGTTGCTTCTTCCTAAAAACTTGGAAATCAGGTAATACGGCGATTTGAGTTTGAACAGCATTTCGCCATTTTGCGCATCAAATACCATAAAGCCTTCGTGTTCCACGTTTTTCAGACGGCCTTTCAGCTCGCCGAACGTGATATTTTTCAGCATTTCTGGACGGCGGATGCCGTATTGTTTGCCGATTTCGTCCAATTCCGCTTCAGTAAACTGACGGCCTGTCGCCACATCGATGCAGCCGATTAAGGTTTCGCCCAATGCTTCGCGGATGATGTGCACGTCTTTCGCGTCTGTGATTTCAAACAAAAAAGTGTGGTTCGGATAAGTGCGGAACAGGGTTTCGTATTGCGCGCAGTGTGCGGCCGTCATGTCTGCAAACGCGCTATCAAGCGAACCGGTGGTCGAATACAGCACTTTGCCGTTAAACGAAGCGCCTTTAGACGGATGGCCATCTGAAAGCGAGACGAAAGTGCAGCAGCCGAGGAAGCCGTTTACTTTCACCACTGCATCCACCAATCTCTCGTCGCTGATTCGGATCGGATAGCGGCTGCCTTTGGCAATACGCTCCGAATAATTGAACACTTTTTTAAACGGGCGCACGATGATTCGATTATGCACGTCGATAATCAAACCGCGCATTTCCAGCAAAGCATCATCAAAGCGGTTGTTATAGAACACGCTGCGAGCGTATTTCAACACGCGCAATTCAGGATAGCGCTTGGATGCTTTGGCGGTAAAGTTATGGCTGCCGTGTTGCAGATAATTTTCGGTAACGAAGGTTTGCTGCGCCTCATCAAACACCAGCGGCTTATGCTCGATAGCCTGCATCTGTTCAATTTTTTCTAACTGCTCCGCATTTGCCGGTTGCACGGCATCGATGTGGATTTCGTTTGCCATGCGGTTTTGGTTCAGCTTGATATACGCCGCCAACACGTCATGCTCTTTCACGCCGTGCAGGTTGGGATAGAAATTGTGCATACGGTAGATTTCCGTTTCAAAACCACTTTTCTCCGCCTGATCCAATAAATGACGGCAACGCGAAGCTTTTTGGTTGGTATTGGAATTAATGATCAAAATATTTCGATTCGGATTTTGACGTCCAAGTCTCAAAGTTTCAGTCATCAAAGCATTGCCGCGTTTTTGCGCCTTATCCACCGCTTCGCCCGACCAACGATATTCACCATATTCATCGGTAATGAACAAATCGTTTTCAATACGGACCACTTCCGCATCCGGATACTGCGCTTTAAATTCGGCGGCTTTTTGTTCGGCGAAAGTCGATTTTCCCGAACCTTGATGACCGCGGATTAAGATGAATTTTTGCATTTTGTTTCCTTATTCTTTTTCTCAGCTTAGCCTGAATAAATAGGCCGTCTGAAAAATATTTCTACCCTTTTTTCAGACGGCCTTAGCTTCAGTTCACAGCTGCCAACGGCGTTTTCTCAATCTCTTCCACCCAGAAATCCGCGCCCATACCTTGCTCGGCGAACGAGCCGATCAGCGTGAACACTTGATCGGAGAAGCCCCCAATGTTCAAGATGTCGTGGCGGTTTTGCGCTTGCGCGGTGGTGTAGGGCTGGATGTCCAAGCAGACGAGTTTGGCTTCAGGGCAGCGTTGTTTCAGGATGTCCCATTCTTTCATCAGGCCGGTCTTGCCGCCCCATCGTTGTCCGCGGTCTGCCCAGCTTTCGTTGTCGGACACGATGACGACCAAATCCACATCGGCTTTTTCGCGGTTCAGCATGGCGAGCGGTGCACTGCATGCCGTTCCGCCGCCGCCGATATTGGCGAGTTTTTCGGCGTTGGTCATGACGCTGTCGCGCGGGTTGAGCTGCACGTTTACCGTGATTCGTTCAAACGGTATTACGCGGGCTTTCGGGTTGGTGCGCAACATGGCGGCGGACACGAGTGCGGCGATGTCGATGCAGCGGGTTTTGCTGGTTGCGCTGCCGCGATAGCCGGTAGCCGAGCTGTGCATGGAGCCGGATACGTCCGGGCAAACCACGACTTTGCCTCGGATTGCCGGTACGTTTTGTACGGCGGTTTCCATCGCGTCTTGCAGCGCTTCGCGGATTTCAGACGGCATCTGTTCGGATGTCGCCTGATATGCGGTCAGCAATTGGTAAGGCAGAACGCGGGCGCGGCGGATGGCGGTTTGGTCGCGCAGTTTTTCTGCCACCATTTTGATGTTTTTGCTTTTCGCAAACACATCATGGCGCAGGAAAGTGTTCAGGTTTTGGCGAACCTGCTGCCATGAGCCGTTGCGGGCGATTTGCGCCCAGTCGCCGCTGTTCAATTCCAAGGCAGTGAGCATTTGGAAGGGAACGTCGGGCAATGCGCCTTGGCGGCTTTGCTTGTAGTCTTCAAAGGCGCGGGTAATGGGCGGCAATGCTTCGCGGTCGTACGGTTTGCCGATAAGCCACGCAAACCAGGCGGCACGCCATGCTTCACGCGGTTTGGGATGCACCATTTTGACCACATCCGCCAGCGACGGAGCATTGCCGATAGCGGCGTTCAACAGTTGTTTTTCGGTAGCGGTCAAAAGCCAGGTCTGCATCAGTTTTTTCGGACGGTTGCCGAAAGACTTTCTGCCGACTGCGCCGCTGCGGATGATTTGCGCGAAGTTGCGCAACATTTTACCGTTGTCCGCTACTTGGTCGAATACGCGGGCAAGCATGTTCACATCTTTCTGCGCCAACACGGCAAGCAACAGCGCGGGCATGTCTTTCATAAAACCTTTTTGACGGGCATACACGGCGGTTTTGGCGATAAACTCGGCATCCAGTTGTTCCGCCAATTCCAATACTTGCTCAAGCTGGTCTTGCGCATCGGCGTAGTAAGTGCTGTTCAGGCAGCCGGTGGCGGCAAGCTGGGCGAGCTGTTGTTTGGGCGTCAGCGTGTAGGCGATGCCGCCGGCTTCATTATGGGTATCGGTTTTAGTAAAACGGTTTTTAATCGATTGAAACAAGGTAGTATTAGCCATTTTCATTTTCTTTCATATTGTTGGTTTGAGGCGTCCGAACTGTTTTAGCTTTGTTTTTCAGACGGCCTTGAATGGGTGGCAGTGTGGCGGCTAAAGATGAAGAGAAGCGTTTTTAACTGAAAGCTAATGTATTCTCTTCCAGGCATCCGCCTACTGCCGTAGGGCGACTAGATTTACTAGGATCATTCAGGTTTTAGCAGAAAAGGAATGTAATCCTAATGGCATTCACCCATAAGGGGTGGTACATTGGGCAACAAAGAGTGGAGAAATTTTTACGCGCTCTATCCTCTGAGCTACTCTGCCATAGTTGGCGGCAGAGACGGGATTCGAACCCGCGACCTCGAGCTTTACAGGCTGTAATTCCTCCGACATTTGCCGAATGCACCAAAAACGGTTTTTATATCAGCCCGTCCGAATATTTCAGACGGCCTCGAATGTGGGCAGCGTAGCAGATAAACATGAAGAGAAACGGTTTTAACATGAAAGGTTAATGTACTCTCTTCAAGCATCAGCCTACTGCCGTATAAAGTAATATGGCACGCAACAAGTTTTTCAGGGAAACATGCCTTCGCTCTACCAGCTGAGCTACTCTGTTATTTTGGATAACAGAGGCAGGACTCGAACCTGCGACACAAGGATATCCATGTTGTAGTTTCCCTAGGCATTTGCCTGCCATATTGGAAAAGGGTGGGCGACTAAATAAACAAGACGTTCAACGTCTATCAGACGAGACAGGATTCGAACCTGTTAATCCAAATGTAGTCTTGTTGGCATTCGCCCTGTAACCACACAGCAACTAAATTTACGGAAAATTTTTCTCCGGTAACTGTATTTCCCGAAGCATCTGCTGTATCGTTACACTCACAATAAAGCCAACAGCGTGCCAAGAATAAAATTTTTATAAAAATAATTTTTAATTAATTGAATATAAAGAAAATATATTTTGAAGTAGCTTTTATCAGCAAGAAGCGTAGAATACTAAAAAATATATTTATAGATAGTTATATAGAAAATAAAATATAAAAGGATATATGATGAGATTCGATGATTTGGACAAACACTTGCGACAATACGAAACCGCTTATGATTTTTGCGTACCACAGGAAAATTTTATTGTTGTACGCTTAGACGGGCGCGGTTTTACACGACTAACCAAGGAAATTTGGCAGTTTGAAGCCCCGTTCGACATTCGTTTCCGCGATCTGATGGCACACACCGTCCGTCATTTAATGAAATGTGGCTTCAATGTGGCGTACGGCTATTCGGAAAGCGATGAAATTTCACTATTGCTGCGTCGAGATGACGATACATTCAAACGCAAAACGCGCAAAATCATTTCGGTATTGGCTGGTGAGGCCAGCGCCGCCTTTTCTGTGGCACACGGGCAGCCCTCCGCTTTTGATGCCAGAGTTTGCATTTTACCGAACGAAAAACTGGTGGTTGATTATTTCCGTTGGCGGCACGAAGACTCATACCGCAACGCGCTCAACGCCCACTGCTATTGGATGCTGCGCAAGAAAGGAGAAAGCGTGTCCCGCGCTACAGATGCCGTCAGCGGCCTAAAACGCGTGCAAAAGCACGATTTGTTATTTGAAAACAATATCAATTTCAACGAACTGCCTGCGTGGCAGAAACATGGCTTCGGTGTGTATTTTCAGACGGCCTTAAAAGAAGGTTTTAATCCGAAAACTGACGAAACCGTACAAGTAAAACGCCAAATCCTGCATACAGATTTCGAGCTGCCGTTGGGCGATGATTACGGCGCATTTGTCCTGGAAAGAATTGTTTAAATTGTTTAGAGGTCATCTAAAAATGAATACTGCCCCCAAAAAACAAGTCGCCGTCAGTTTTCTCGGTACAGTATTGGATAGCGGTTTCGGTCAAGGGCGTTGGTTGAAATGGCGGCCGAATATCGCCATGAATCAGCGTCAGGATTTTCATCTTGACCGCATGGAGCTGTTTTATGCGGAGAAATACCGCGAGCTGGCGGATCATGTAAAAGCCGATATTCAGCAGGTATCGCCGCACACAGTCGTCAATCTCGTACCTATGGAGCTGGCAAACCCATGGGATTTCTCCGAGGTTTATACCAAACTGCACGATTGGGCGGCGGGCTATCCATTTGATACAGAAGAAGAAACCTATCTCACCCACATCACCACAGGTACACACGTTGCCCAAATCTGTCTGTTTTTATTGGTGGAATCGCGTCAAATCCCCGGCGTACTGTTACAAACCGCTCCGCCCAAAAATCAAAGACGCAGCATGGAGGACGGCAATGTCGGCAGTTATGAAATCATCGATTTAGACTTGGCTCGTTACGATGTGCTGGCCGAACGCCTCGCTGCCGTGCGCGATGACGCGGTGCGCTACCTGAAAAGCGGTATTTCCACCCAAAACTCCGCCTTTAACCGCATGATTGCCGAAATCGAACAAGTCGCGCTCCATTCTCCGTCGCCGATTCTGCTCTCCGGCCCTACCGGCGCGGGCAAATCGATGCTGGCGCGTAGGATTTTTGAATTGAAAAAAGCACGCCATCTGATTAAAGGCACATTTGTCGATGTAAACTGCGCCACCCTTCGCGGCGACGGCGCAGCATCTGCCCTGTTCGGCCACAAAAAAGGCGCCTTTACCGGCGCGGCGGAAAAGCGTGAAGGCTATTTGAAAACCGCCGACGGCGGCGTGCTGTTTTTGGACGAAATCGGTGAATTGGGCTTAGACGAGCAAGCCATGTTGCTCAAAGCCATTGAAGAAAAACACTTTTATCCCGTCGGCAGCGACAGCGAAGTCAAAAGCGACTTCCAACTCATCGCCGGCACCAACCGCGACCTACGTCATGAAATCCGCGCCGGACGCTTCCGCGAAGACCTGTTCGCCCGCATCAACATCTGGAATTACCCACTACCCGCACTCGCCAACCGTCGCGAAGACATCGAACCCAACGTCGAACACCAGCTTGCCCTAGCCTCGCAAGAACTCGGCCGAACCACCCGCTTCAACAAAGAAGCCCTGGCCGCCTACCTCGACTTCGCCCACTCCAACCAAGCACCATGGCGCGGCAACTTCCGCGACCTTGCCGCCAGCATCATGCGCCTGGCCACGCTCGCACCACAAGGCAGGATACAGGTAGAACAAGTCCAAGCCGAAATCGAACGCCTAAAATGGTTATGGTCGGAAGAACCCTTTTCAGACGGCCTCTTACATAACAGGCCGTCTGAAAAAGCACAAGACTACCCCGATAAAATCAATTGGGACACATTGGATTTGTTCGACAAACTGCAACTGCAACACGTCATCGACGAATGCCGCAAACATCCCAACATGGCTGCTGCCGGCCGTGCATTGTTCAACGTCTCCCGAACAGAAAGGGCAAAAGTCAATGACAGCGACCGATTGAGGAAATATTTACAGCGATTTGGATTGGAATGGGGGGATATTTAAATAGAGTGGGTAAGATAGCTCATTTTAATCGCATCATTTTTCATCATTTATAAAAAATAAAAGGCATCAATCCGATGCCTTTTATTTTCGTTAACATGAAAAATTAACGTTCATACCAACGTTTGATCGATTCACAAATCACTTCTTTGGTTTACTTCAAAAATGCCGCATGATAGGCAATATGCTCACCAATAAAACTGGCGATGAAGTAATAGCTATGATCGTAGCCTTTATGGAAGCGCACATCGACCGGTTGGTTTGCCGCACGGCAGGTTTCGATAAAATCTTCGGTACGCAATTGTGTTGGCAAAAACTCATCTTCCAAGCCCTGATCAATGCGCATACCCTGCACTTTATAGCCTTGTTGGATGAGTGAGCTGGCATCATATTGCTGCCATTTTTCACGATCTTCCCCTAAATAGGCAGAAAAGGCTTTTTCTCCCCAAGGCACAAGGCTTGGCGACAAAATCGGTGAAAAGGCAGAGACACTTTGATAACGTTCTCGATTTCGTAGTGCCAATACCAATGCGCCATGTCCGCCCATTGAATGCCCCATAATGGAACGTTTGCCGTTGGTAGGAAATTTTTCCTCAATCAGACGGGGCAACTCATTCAAAATATAATCATACATTTGATAATTCATCGCCCAAGGTTGCTCGGTCGCATTCAAATAAAAGCCTGCACCTTGCCCTAAATCGTAAGCCGCATCGTTCGGCACTTGCTCTCCGCGAGGGCTGGTATCGGGGGCAACCACAATCACTTGATGTTCTGCCGCGTAACGCTGAAAGCCTGATTTAGTAATGAAATTTTGTTCCGTACAAGTTAACCCGGAAAGCCAATAAATCACGCCAAGCGGTCGATTTTCCGGATTATTTGGCAAATAGACTGCAAATTTCATTTCGCATTGCAGCGTTTGGGCATGATGTGCCCAAACTTGTTGCGAACCGCCGAAAATTTGATGTTGTTCAATCAGTTTCATCTCGGGCCTTAGTAATGAATAACAGCGCGGATCGATTTACCTTCGTGCATTAAATCAAAGGCTTCATTGATTTGATCGAGTGTCAGTGTGTGGGTTACAAATGGTTCTAACTCGATATCGCCTTTCATTGAATCTTCGACCATTTTCGGAAGTTCAGAGCGGCCTTTCACGCCACCAAATGCCGAGCCTTTCCAAACACGACCTGTTACCAACTGGAACGGACGAGTTGAAATTTCTTGTCCTATACCTGCTACGCCGATGATAATGGATTGTCCCCAACCACGGTGTGCACTTTCTAATGCCTGACGCATTACGTTTACATTGCCGATACATTCAAAGGTGTGGTCAATACCCCATTTATTGATGTCTAACAACACATCTTTGATCGGTTTATCGTAATCGTTCGGGTTTAAACAGTCAGTTGCACCGAAGTGTTTTGCCAACTCGAATTTTGCGGGATTGGTATCAATGGCGATAATGCGACCCGCTTTGGCTTGACGCGCACCTTGCACCACAGCCAAACCAATCGCCCCCAAGCCAAACACCGCCACAGAGTCGCCTTCTTGCACTTTTGCCGTATTATGTACCGCGCCAATACCTGTGGTAACGCCGCAGCCGAGCAAACATACTTGTTCGTGGTTGGCTTCGGGGTTGATTTTCGCCAATGAAACTTCCGCAACAACAGAGTATTCACTGAAAGTCGAACAGCCCATATAGTGATAGATCGGCTGACCTTGATAAGAAAAACGCGTTGTGCCGTCCGGCATTAAGCCTTTACCTTGCGTCTCACGTACCGCAACGCATAAGTTGGTTTTACCTGAACGGCAAAACTCACATTCTCCACATTCAGCGGTGTAAAGAGGAATGACGTGATCACCCGGTTTTACACTTACCACACCTTCGCCCACTGCAACGACCACACCCGCACCTTCGTGTCCAAGCACCGCAGGGAATACGCCTTCAGGATCGCTTCCTGATAACGTAAACGCATCAGTATGGCATACGCCCGTGTGAGTATTGCGGATTAACACCTCGCCTTTACGCGGCATTTCTACATCGATTTCCACAATTTGTAAGGGTTGATTTGGCGCGAATGCTACCGCCGCACGCGATTTGATGGTTGAATTGGTTTGTTTCGTTTCCATTATTTTTGCCTTTTAATTCATTAATAAAGTTATCTAGCCTAAGAAAGATAACCACAGTTTATACTTTGGAACCCACCCTGAAGCAAGCATTTTTGCAATTTTAGCCCCGGCGGTAGCATGATCGGCTGAAGGGCTGGCAGGCAATTTTCTGTACACCAAATACCCGAGCAAACTGCGCCGCTATTTCCCCAACATTGACCAAATGGCTTTGCAAGGTTTGCCAATGTTTGTAAGGCAAGAGATTGCCGAGTTTGTCTTGGGCTGAATGGGCGTAGTAAATGAGGGATTTCATATTGAAATTCTAAAAAATTCAAATTGATATAAATGCAATGATAATATGTTATCAAATTTAATATGTAAATAGAAAAATGCCGTCTGAAACTTTTTCAGACGGCATTGTTATTGATTAACCTTTATAACTTGCTTCTAATATCCTCTACTGCTTTCACTAATGCTTCAGAAAGCGAGGGATCAAAAGAAGAGTGGCCTGCTTGGACAATTCTCAATTCTGTTTCAGGGAAGGCTTGCGAGAGTTCCCACGCGCTTTGCATCGGGGTGCACAGGTCGTAGCGGCCTTGGACGATGATGGTTGGGATATGGCGGATTTTGTCGATGTTTGCCAAGATGGCTTTATCACCCTGTAGCCAGCCTTCGTTCACGAAATAATGGTTTTCCATTCTTGCGATGGCAAGGGAGGCTTGCGGGTCTTCATCCACGTCTTTTGGTTCAAACTGAATAAGGTAGCTTTCCCAATCTGCCCATGATTTGGCTGCTTTGAGGCGCGTGGCTTCATCTTCGCTGAACAGCATTTCATGGTAGGCTTTGATTAGGGTTTTGCGTTTGTTTTCGGCTACGGGAGCAATGAATTTTTGCCATTGAGCCGGATAAATTTGGCTGACGCCGCCTGCTTCGTTCAGCCATGCCATTTCAGACGGCCTGCACAGGAAAATACCGCGCAAAACTAAGCCGCTGACGCGATCGGGATGGGTTTCGGCATAAGTCAGCGACAAGGTGCTGCCCCATGAGCCGCCGAAGACTAACCATTTTTGAATGCCAAGCATTTCGCGTACTTTTTCAATATCGGCAACCAAATCCCATGTGGTGTTGTCTTCGATACACGCATACGGTTTGGAACGTCCGCAGCCGCGTTGGTCGATGATGACGATGCGGAAATGTTCTGGATTGAAAAAGCCGCGGCAGGCCGGTGATGCGCCTGCTCCGGGGCCGCCATGCAGGAAAATCACGGGGTGGCCATCAGGATTGCCTGATTCCTCCCAGTAGATTTCGTGAATGTCGGATACGCGTAAAAGACCGCTATTTCGTGGTTCTTGAATCGGATGCATGAGCTTTCTCCTTTGTCTGATGAATATATTTAATTGTAACACTTTACCTGCTGATTTTTCAGACGGCCTACATAGGTTTAGCGCCACAAATGGCGTAAAATGCCACTTTTTGACAGGATTTTTTTATGACTGACAACAAACAAACCCATGCTGCACCCGAAGGACAACTTTTATTGCGTACGGTAGCCATGCCGCGCGATACCAATCCTAATCAGGACATCTTCGGTGGCTGGATTATGTCGCAAATGGATTTAGGCGGCGGTATTTTGGCGGCAGAAATCGCACAGGGACGAATTGTAACCGTAGCCGTTCAAGAAATGAATTTCATCAGACCGGTAAAGGTCGGCAACGTCGTATGCTGCTATGGTCATTGCGTCCGTGTCGGCAATACTTCTTTGCAACTGAAAATCGAAGTGTGGGTGAAGACTTTGATGAACGATATGGTAACGGAAGACCGCCAACTGGTTACCGAAGCCGTATTCACTTACGTCGCTATCGATGCACAAGGCAATCCGCGCCCTATTCCACGCGAAGGCAATGCAAAGCTGGCTCATTTGTCAGTTTAAGAAACCAAAACCAGGCCGTCTGAAATTTCAATGTTCAGACGGCCTTTTTTTAATATGGAGACAAAATGTAATAATATTTCTTTTGAGCTAAAGCAAGGCGAAGTATCTGTTTTTTAGGTTTAATTCAGGCTGATTGATAAGACAAAGACCGTACACCGGCTCCCTATAACACTACTCTACCGCGACAGTTTGTACCACCTTTAAAACAACGTTTCCTCCTCAACCCACTTTAAGGAACATCATGGCTTCGCGCGATTTATACCCACAGGAAATTTTACAAGTTGTTCTCGACAAAAGCTGCGCCAAAGCACAATCCAGCATCCCCACACTGGCAATTTTGAGCATTTTGGCCGGCGGATACATCGGCTTCGGTTATCTTGCCTATTTAAAAGTAGTCAGCGGCATTCCGCACGAATGGGGCGGTGTCGCGACTTTACTTGGCGCCGCCGTATTCCCCATCGCCTTGATTTGTATCCTGCTTGGCGGCGGCGAGCTGGTAACCAGCAACATGATGATTATGTCTTTAGGCAGGTTGGCCGGACGGATTTCCTCTAAAATGCTGCTGCGAAACTGGGTTATCGTCTGCATGGGCAATTTGGTAGGCACGCTGGCGATGGCATTTTTTCTCGGACACTATGTCGGCATGACCGAAGGCAGCGTGGCAGAAAAAACCATTGCTGTGGCGGAAGCAAAAGTCCATATGGATTTCGGCCGTGCTTTCGTATCGGCAGTCGCATGTAACTGGATGGTCTGCATGGGCGCGTGGCTGCACTTTGCCGCTAAAAACACAACCGGACGAATGCTGGCCATTTGGTTCCCCGTTATGATTTTCGTATTAAACGGCTTCCAACACCTTGTCGCCAATATGTTCGTTATCCCGGCCGGCATTTTGGCAGGCGCAAACATCACATGGGGGCAGTTTTTCTTCAACATGATTCCCGTATTCCTGGGCAATGTCGTCGGTGGCGCATCCTTTGTCGGCGCATCGTATCTTTATACTTATAAAGACACGCTGAAAAATAGTGCCGAATAGACCTGCTTTAGAAACAACAAAACCTGCTTTTTTAAGCAGGTTTTTCGTTATTTTTCAGACGGCCTTTACTACACAAAATCATCATACTGCTCCACAAGGTTGCAAGATTTTTTTCAGCCTAATAGCCTATACCGAAGTGAGCAATCTGAGACCTTTGCAAAAATAGTCTGTTAACGAAATTTGACGCATAAAAATGCGCCAAAAAATTTTCAATTGCCTAAAACCTTCCTAATATTGAACAAAAATTAGAAAAAATCAGAAAAGTTTTGTATTTTGAAAATGAGATTGAGCATAAAATTTTAGTAACCTATGTTATTGCAAAGGTCTCAATCTATATTGAAACTTAAAGAGTAAAAACAAAAAGGACTTAACCGGAAAAACAGGTTAAGTCCTTAAAATCTTTTGGTCGGAGTGAAAGGATTCGAACCTTCGACCCCTTGCACCCCATGCAAGTGCGCTACCAGACTGCGCCACACTCCGACTCGATAAGCCATGAATTTTAGTTTCAAATACTGATTTTGACAAGTGTTTTTTAGAAAGGGAAATTTACTCGTTTGAAAATATTTGAATTATTGTAAGCAAAAAAAGCCGTCTGAAATCGTTCAGACGGCCAGTACAAATTAAACATTGTAGCCGTGTAAAAACTGCACTTTACCATCATTCCATTTAACTAAATGATCGCCACTTCCTGCTAATTTTTCAGCACCCAATCCACTTTCTCCTAGCACTATTTCAGATGCTTTAGCATTAACTACACTAAAAGAAATACGGGTTGGGATATTTGCACGTAACCTCTGCGAGAAACTCTCACTATTTGGAGTTTGAGTAGACAACAACAGAAAAATTCCTGCAGAACGAGCTTTTTCTGCGAGTTGGCAAAGTAAATTCTCCACTTCTTTATTTTTACTCAATAGGTTGGCAACTTCGTCAACTACAACAACAACATAACGCGGCGATACTTGACCTGTCGGCAATTCTGCAATATTTTTTTTGCCCTGCGCTTGCAATAAATCGTTACGCCTTTCAACCTCATCGACCAATTCACGCAACACACTATCCATTTCATTACTGTCTGTAACGATGCTGCCACCGTAAATATTGGAATATGTTTGCATAAAATCTTGATATTCCGTCTTTTTAGGATCGAGGATGGCAACTTGTATCTGTTCCGGAGGGTTGAGTTTTAGCAAGCTGTGTAACAGACTGTGTACAAACACGGATTTGCCTGAGCCTGTTTTCCCTGCGACAAAACTGTGTACAGCAGCAGCAAGATCAGCAAATACGGGGTTGCCTGTTTCATCCACACCAATCAATACTGGTAATTTAAAAGATTTGTTTAAATTCTGATATTGGGATAAAGCCGACTGAAATTCATTTTGGGCAAATTGTTGCCAAGTATGTTCAGGACGAAGTAATTTAATCTGCCAAGCATGTGGCAAGCCTGAATGTTGTTCCGTACGAACCTCACTACTATCAGCCTTAATCCCCATTGCAGAACAAAATTTGTCGTGCAACTTATCCCAATCTACATAGTCTGCAAATTGGATAAGATAACTGTCATATCGAACGCCTGTACCCAAAAATGCAACACTCTTTACACCTTTACCAATACTCTGTAAAGCAGCAACAATTTTTCCCCCTGTTTCTTGGTTAATAGAGGGAGCATCTTCCAAATCTATACCGCTTAAATTATTATTTTTATCTTGTACGCCGTATGAATATGTTGAACTATTTCCAATACCGGCATTTTTCACAGCAAGTTCTACCAATTCGTTTAAAAATGCTTTCCGTGCTTCTAAGTCGGTTTCCTGGCATTCTTTGTTCTTACGCCACCGTTTTTCTAATTCGACCGCACCCGTATGCCAAAGTGTATGAATCAAAGTATATAAATCATCTTTGGTAACTTTTTTTTCGGGATTCAACTTAAACAGAGTTTCGCTGAGTAATACAAGCCAAAGCCTCGCGTAATCTTGAAAACAGGTTTGGAAAGACGGGATTTCCGTCCCTCCTGAAGAGCTTGGTGCGGGAATCAGTTTTTCAGGATTTTCTGTCAGCTTTTTGGCAAAGCAATAACCAATACATAACATTGCCCAATCGAAATTATTATCAAGAACTGGCAATGCGCCTGCATCACTTAATCGCTGGCGGATTTCTTTGGCTTCCTTACTTGAAATAATCCGCTTTTCACTCATCAGCGTATGGAAAAAATCAGTATCCCATTGTTCCTGATTATTTAATTGATACATTTCCCCCTCCTTTATTCAAAATAAACATCCGCACTAATCGTCGAACGCGCACCCGCACTATCCAATGATTCTGCTTTAACTAAATAAGTACGGCTGATATATGGCTCGAGACGGTTATATACTTCGGGTGTAATTTCAGTATCTTGAGATAGCAAAATGACCTGCTGTTCTAATCCGCTCCAATGCTTGAACAAGCCTTCTCGGTGTCCTTCATCCAAGCGTGCCAGTGGGGTGTCGATGATAAACGGTGCACGGTAACGGGTAACTTCTGCCATTGCGGATACTAAGGACATAATCAAAATCTGCATTTGCCCTGCTGATAAGTCAACACGTGATTCGTAACCGTCTTTGCCAAACAAACCCATTCTGCCATTGGTCTCGATACGAATTCGGTCAATACGGTCGTCATGTGCAATTTCCCGGTTTATCCGTGTTGCTGCATCACCAACTTCTTTGACTTTCTGTTTCATAAGTTCTTCAGTCAGACGGATGATAACTTTTTCAACTTCTCCAGCACGCTTAGACTTCAATAAGCGAGGATTGCTGTCACTAATTTTATCTTGCAGAGTTTTGACTTCGTTTTCTAGTCTTTGTCTGATTTTTTCCTGATTGGTGACATTACCGTTTAGATAACCTATCTGACTTTGTGCATTATCTGCTTCTTGATTGGCGATTTTCAACTGTTCGACCAGTTCGTCGTTATTAGTCCCTTTCAATAGTTCAAGTTCAGCTTGAACTTTTTTTCTTTCGTTTTCTTTTCTTTCCATTTCTTCCAACAAATTGCCGATTTGAGTTTGCGGCATACCACCCAATCTGCCAATTTCGTTTTGGATTTCGGCATGGGCGTTTACAGAAAGATAGTTATGGCGTATGGTGTCGGCACAGTTTTTCGGAAGCGGGTAGAACAGTTTTTCCCAGCAGTCTTCAACCGCTTCTTTCAATAATGGTTCACTAAAAATGGTTTTTGCTAACGGACCGATGGCTTGTTTAACTTTATCGCTTTCAACAAATGTTTCCCAAAAATCGTTTACCTTATCCTTGGTTTGATTTTTTGCCGCCTCATGATTCAAGCGGTTGTTCTCCAGTTCCAATACGACTTGTAAGGTTTTGAGCTGTTCACGCGGTAAAAAGGCAAGCGGCATGGCCTTGACGGCATCTTTGACTTTTTTATCAAACTCTGCCATCTCTTTTTCCAGTGCAGCACGTCTATCAAGCAAATCTTGAGAAGTACGAATGTCGCTGCCGCCACCTAATTGCAACATCAGACGGTCGCGCTCTGCTGCCCAATATTCCCATTTTTCTTTGACCGCAGACAATTCTTCATTCATAATGGATAGGGTATTCTCTGCCGTTTTTAATGAATTTTCGGCATTATCCAAATCCTGTCTCATTTTCAGCGAAGTATTCTCGGAAATGCAGGCATTTTTGTATTTCTTCAGGCTCTCTTGCAGGCTAACTAATAAGGTAACGCCCAGCAAACCTTTCAATGCGGAGTTCAGCCATAGACCTGTTCCACTTTGCTGCGCCGTCTGAACAATTTTTTCACCATCAAAAAAGAAAAATGGTGCGTAATCGATAGGTAAAGCGTAGGCGTTTAGATACTGCCCAATTTCTTCGCTGTCAATATGTTTACTGACTCCGTCAACAAGCAGTTCACATCGAGATTCACTGTCAGCAGGCCTTAATTTTTTCTCGTGATCAAAAGACCAATTACGTCGGATTTTAAAACCATATTGTTTCCCCTGATAATTTTGGCGGATTTCAATTTCCAAACTCATGGAATACTGCCCATATCGAGTTTCGGCTTTATGATGTAAAGCAGATTTCAAAAAATCTGCATAATTATTTTCACTACTGTTCAAACCTGCACGTTGCAAGTGTTTGACTGCATCTTTGTCGTAAAGGCACAAATATACAGCTTCTAACAATGTCGTTTTACCATGCCCGTTTTGAGCACCAACCAATACAATATTTTTGCTATCTTCAGGTTCAGGGAAACTGAAAAAAGCATTATCATACGATTTAAAATTTTTAAGTCGGATGGAGTGAATCCACATCGTTATTTCCTCCAATAACGACTGTTGTTAAATACGCTGTCGAAAGTTTCAGTCATACCAGATTTCCGCTGTTTGAATTGACTTTCACGCTCCCATGCAACCAACTCAGCCAAAGCATTGACAGAGACGCCATGTTCTTCGGCAATTCGTTCCATTAAATGAAATGCTGACTCATCGCTCCAAAGCAACAAATCACTAACCTGTTCTCGTGTTTTAGAAGACATTTTCGTTCCTTAGATAGCTTGTTTAAATTAAATATTTGTTTTTAAATAACCTTATTTTTTAACTATGAAGCGCAATTAGGTCATCGGCCCAAATTTGTTTGATCAAATCAATTTCTTCCTGAGTAATCAATTCATTGCCATATTCCACCTGAACTTCCAAAAGCCTATTTAAAATCATCCGTCGCGCTTCCACAGTAAATGGACCTGGAATATGCTTGCCGCTTTTAATAGTCAAAGTTCCATTACGGCGTTCGACTTGGCGGTATTCGGGCTTATTTCTAATGTCAACTAGCCAATCGCGAAAGTCTAAAAGAGGCTGAAACTCGGTTTTACCAACGTCAACAAATCCCTGCAAGCTTTTGTCTTTATTAACAACCGTACAGGTCCAACAGCCAAAGCGACTGGAATTAGTGCCACAACCAGGTGCTTCTTCTTGAGTGAGAACAATAGGACATTCTCCGCCTGCCGCTTCGCGGTACAATCGTATCAAATCATTGTGTGTACCACCCCAAGGTGGACTGTTGGAGGATAAAAATTCCCACACGTCGTCCGTAATAACATTCATGATCGGGCGATAAACAAAAGCATTTGCAAGGCTACTATGTGGGGTTAGATTAGAACCTGCAATATTTTGATAGCTTTCGATACTGGCTTTACGAGTGGATGATTCATCTTTACGCACACCTAAAAGGATAATTGCAGCACCGTTTTCATCAACAGTAGTTTTGATAAACCTGCTAGTAGGTTCAATTTTCAAACGATCAGTACACCAACGCATACTACGGTTAGGTGAAGGATAGCCTTTGCCAATTAGTAAAGTCCAAAAAGTTTTATCTAAATCTGGCTTGGTAACTGTACCCTCAACAGGTAATTTGAGAATCTTTGCTGCATTAAGTATTTTTTTCAGTGAACTGTGCATATGGGATGCGACAAGCGGGCTTTCAACCAAAGTGTCATTGGATACGAAATAGATTTTGCGATTGCGTAGAGAAGGCGGTAATTCCAATAATGCTTCAAACACAAGATGGGCAACCAAAGTGCTATCTTTTCCGCCGGAGAAGGTCACTATCCATGGGTAGGATTGAGACTGATTAAGGTATTCTTCAATAATATTATTCTTGATGGTCTGAAAATCTACAGACTCAACAACTATAGGAACCACAACAGACATGATTTTCTCAAATTTAACAACTGCTATTAATATGTAAATTGACAGTCTAATTTTAACCTACTATATATGCAGATATATATAGTCAATTATTTTCCCAAATATTAAATAAGAAATTAAATCAGAGGCCGTCTGAAATCGTTCAGACGGCCTTTGATTATGCAGTCAAATATCAAGCTTCAACCGGGATAATACCGATTTTGGCCTGCCATTGTTTTGGTGCAATGGCGTGAACCGATTCACCGTTGCTGTCCACTGCAACGGTTACCGGCATGTCTTTGACTTCAAATTCGTAAATCGCTTCCATGCCCAATTCTGGGAACGCCAAAACTTTAGATGCTTTAATGGCTTTGGCAACCAAATATGCCGCGCCGCCGACAGCCATCAGGTAAACGGCTTTGTTATCGGCAATGGCTTGGCAAGTTGCTGCACCGCGTTCGGATTTGCCGATCATACCCAAGAGGCCGGTTTGTTCCAGCATTTGACGGGTAAATTTATCCATACGGGTGGAAGTAGTCGGACCTGCCGGGCCAACAACTTCGTCGCGGACTGGATCAACCGGGCCAACGTAGTAAATCAGTTTGTTGGTGAAATCTACCGGCAACTCTTCGCCTTTATTGAGCATGTCAACCAGACGTTTGTGCGCGGCATCGCGGCCGGTGAGGATTTTGCCGTTCAGCAACAATACGTCGCCGGTTTTCCATGTAGCCACTTCTTCTTTGGTCAGATTGTTGACGTCGACACGTTTGCCGTTGTCAGGACTGTAAGTCAGATCCGGCCAGTCTTCCAAAGACGGGGCTTCCAGTTTGGCCGGGCCTGAGCCGTCCAATTCAAATTCGATGTGGCGGGTAGCCGCGCAGTTTGGAATCATGGCAATCGGTTTGGAAGCCGCGTGGGTTGGGTAGTCAAGGATTTTGACATCCAACACGGTGCTCAAGCCGCCCAGACCTTGTGCGCCGATGCCCAAGGCATTTACTTTTTTGTAGAGTTCCAAGCGCAGGGCTTCGGTGGTAGACAATTCTGCACCGGAATCGGCTTTTTCTTTGAGCTCCTGAATATCGATATGGCTCATCAGACTTTCTTTGGCCATCAACACTGCTTTTTCAGGCGTACCGCCGATGCCGATACCCAAGATGCCCGGAGGACACCAGCCTGCACCCATTTGAGGAACGGTTTTCAATACCCAATCAACGATACTGTCTGATGGGTTGAGCATGGCCACTTTGGTTTTATTTTCAGAACCACCGCCTTTGGCCGCGCAAGTAACCTCGACTTTGTCACCTTTCACGATTTCCATGTGTACAACGGCGGGGGTGTTGTCTTTGGTATTTTGACGTTTGCCAGCCGGGTCGGCCAATACGGAGGCGCGCAGTTTGTTGTCAGGATAGGTATATGCACGGCGTACGCCTTCGTTGACCATTTCCTGTACGCTCATCTCGGCATCCCACTGTACATCCATGCCCACTTTCAAGAATACGGTCGCAATACCGGTATCCTGACAAATCGGACGATGGCCTTCGGCACACATACGGCTATTGACCAAAATCTGCGCCATCGCATCTTTGGCGGCAGGGTTCTCTTCTTTTTGGTAAGCCTTGTATAAAGCCTGAATGTAATCTTTAGGATGGTAGTAGCTGATGAATTGGAAAGCGTCGAAAATACTTTGGATAAAGTCTTCTTGCTTGATGACGGTCATGATTGTGTTCCTTTTCGGGGGTCATGGTAGGAAGGGTTTGTTTATTTTTTAAGAGACCGATTTTTCAGACGGCCTTCAATAGCGTAATAGTGCTTTCAAATGAATAATCCAGACAATATCATTTTCATACTTCATTGATTTAATTAGAATTTAATAACATATTAAATCACTTGGTTATTGATAATCCATATCTAATGGCAATTCACTTACATAGAAATAAAACTACATTATTATTAAACGATAACCTTATTGCCAGGCCGTCTGAAATATTTGCCCTGCACATCTGATTAAAAAATTTAGTAGCCTGTATTTAAAAGAGAACCATCCCCATTTCAGACGGCCATTTTATTTTTTAATACGATACACAATTGTAAAATTTATGTCATTCCCTCCCTCAACCTTCTTGACGGATGTCAAACTTATTTAATTTTCTGAAATTTTATAACAGCCTTTTCGTTTGTTTACAAAATTAATATTATCTAATATATACAATAAGTTATATATTAAACCTTAAGATATAATAATGATTTCTACTAGCAAATATTAGATTATTTTTGCAAATATACTGAAAAGGTAATTTTCTTTTACCTTTAAAATCAAATATAAATAATTAATTTGCCTAAATAATAGGCATATTTTGTTTACAATCTTCTCCTTAAGCAATACCAATTCCTCCCTATCATCAAATTCAACAAATTCTGATACACTTCGCCTTATATAGATAAACATTGATTTTAAAAGAATTTCCGAGTAAATCACTTGGATATTTTCCTCATACGTAATAAATGTAATAAAAATACAATTAACCAAATTATCCACTATTCCAACTTCCAATTTCACAGGAACAAATCATGAGTGAAAATTTGTTAACCCTGACCATAGACGGCCACGAAGTCAAAGCTTCCGCCGATTCGTCAATCATCCAAGCCTATGCACGTTCAGGCAATGCGATTACTGCCAACGTCGGCTGCATGGGTCAAGGCGTATGCGGTTCCTGCCGCTGTATGATTCGTAAAGAAGGCGAGCGCGAAGTAACTACTGCACTGGCGTGTGAAACCAAAGTCGAAGAAGGGATGCAGGTCAGCTTCTTGGACTACTTTATTCCGGAGCATATCCAATATTACGACGTAAGCGAGATTGGCGACGGCTGGAACTGGTTGGACGATACCGCCAAAGCCTTCCCCGAAGCGCAAAACTGTCGTCATTGCGGCGGCTGCAACCGCGCCTGTCCTAAAGGTTTGCAAGTGGAAAACGGCGTAGCGCAGGTAGTTTCCGGCGATTTTGGCGCGGCTGCGCTGACCTTCGACCAATGCGTGATGTGCAACCTCTGCACCCTTTCCTGCCCAGAACACATCCGTCCGAACCACTTAGGCCTGTTCGCCCGCCGTATGAAAGCGGCGCGTACGTTGCGCCCAGTGGATTTGATGCGCCGCCTGCGCGAAATCGACAGCGGCAAAATGAAAGTCGAATTTGAAGAGGAGGCACTGTGATGGCTAAAAAAATCCAAGGCATAGACTACGAAACCGCCCTAGCCAATCTGCGTGCGTCCTCATTGGAACTGCGTGGCGATTTACCTGAAAAAAACGAATTGCTGAGCCAATTTCACCCTGACTATCAGGCCGATGCACGTGTGAAACTGCCTATCGGCCCGAACCAAGGCGATTACTGCCACCCTGACCTAGCCAAACTCTTAATCAGTCAGCCTCTGATTGACGACTATGATTTGTCGGGTGCAGAACACTTAAACACCGACGTCTTGGTGATCGGCGGCGGCGGTGCAGGTGCGGCGGCGGCATTGTCTGCGACTGAAGCCGGCGCACGCGTCATCATGGCAAACAAGCTACGTATCGGCGACAGCAATACCGTGATGGCCGAAGGCGGCATTCAGGCAGCAGTCGGCGCGGAAGACAGCCTGCAGCAACACTTTGACGACACCATCAAAGGCGGCCACAACGCAGGCAAGAAAGAATTGGTGGCGCAAATGGTTACCGACGCGCCGTCCGCCATCCGCTGGCTGATTGGCTTGGGCATGACTTTTGACCTTGCCAAAGGCGCGGACAGCAACGGCATGTTGAGCCGCAAACGTGCAGGCGGTACGACCGTGCCGCGTATTTTGAGCTACCGCGACTTTACCGGCCTCGAAATGATGCGCGTACTGCGCGAGGCGGTCGAACTCGACGAAAACATCACACAGCTCAACCGCCACCCCGCCATCGAATTATTATCAGACGAACACGGCCGCTGCGTCGGCGCGATTTTGTACGATTTGGAAAAACGCTCCTTGGTATTGGTTCACGCCAAAGCCGTGGTATTGGCAACCGGCGGCAGCGGACGGCTGCATTTGCAAGGTTTCGCCACATCCAACCACTATGGCGCGACTGCAGACGGCCTGGTGATGGCTTACCGCATCGGCGCGAAACTGCGCGATGTCGATTCTTTCCAATACCACCCGACCGGCGTCGCCCATCCGCCACACTTGGCAGGTGCGCTGATTTCCGAAGCCGTGCGCTCCGCAGGTACCAAACTGGTCAACGGTTTGGGCGAGCGTTTCGTTGACGAATTGCAGCCGCGCGACGTCGTTGCTGCCGCCATCCTGCGCGAGTGTCGCGAAGGCCGCGGCGTGGTGCGCGACGGTCAAGTCGGCGTGTTCCTCGACACCCCGCGCCTGATTGCCAACGACCCCGATGTATTGAACCGTTTGGTAACACTCGGCCACGTCGCCCACAAATGCGGCATCGACCCTGCTGTTGAGCCGATGATGATTCATCCGACCCTGCACTATCAAAACGGCGGCGTCGAAATCAACGGCGACGGCGCGACCTGTGTCGAAGGCCTCTATTGCGCCGGCGAAGTAACCGGTGGTATCCACGGCCGCAACCGCCTAATGGGCAACGCGCTTCTGGACATCATCAGCTTCGGCCGCCGTGCCGGTAAAGCCGCGGCAAATTGCGGCCTGCCGCTGAAAAAAGTACGCGGCGGTGTCGGACACGTCCACGACCTGCAACGCGAAATGACCCGTGCCGGTCTGACCAGCGACATCAAAGCCCCCGTTTTATATCCCGACTACGGCAAATTCGATTTGCGCGAACATGCCGGTTTGCAGGAGCAACAATCATGAATCAAGCCAATCAAAACTTACTGCATCCTTCTCGCCAAGTCGGCGCAGATTTAGCCGCATGGCGTAAAGTTGGCGGCGGCGAAGGCCTGTTGGCGGCGCTTGCCGATCCTCAAAGCATTGTTTCCAAACTGCAAGAAGCCAATCTTTGCGGTATGGGCGGCGCAGGTTTCCCGACCTGGCGCAAATGGGAGGCGGCCGTTGCCGCCCAAAGCAAAAATGGCGACAAATACGTCGTCTGCAATGCCAACGAAGACGAACCGGGCACATTCAAAGACCGCGTTTTGCTGGCAAAAACGCCGCACCAAGTTATCGAAGGCGTCCTGATTGCCGCTGTTGCCTGCCGCGCCAACAAAGCGATTTTGTACATCAACCCGCATCAAACCGAATCCATCGCTTCCATCACACCGGCCATCGAGCAATGGAAAAACAGCGATTTGTTTATCCGCATCGAAAACTACTTGGGCAAACCTTTGGATTTGCAGCTGGTTGAAACTTCGGGCCGTTATATCGGCGGCGAAGAAACCGCTGTCATTTCATGGTTGGAAGGCGGTTTCCCCTTCCCTCGCCGCAAACCGCCTTTCCCAGCCGAAAGCGGTGTCAACGGTGAACCGACCCTAATTAACAACACCGAAACCTTCGCCAATATTCCGCAAATCCTTGCCAAAGGTGCGGAATGGTACAAATCGCTGGGTTTAGGCGATGCCGCAGGTACGAAACTCTACTCGCTCTCCGGCGACGTATTGAATCCTGGCCTGTACGAGCTGCCGATGGGTACAACGCTGAAATCACTGATTTTCGATCACGGCGGCGGTATGCTTGAAGGCCGCACGTTTAAAGCCGTCTTCACCGGCGGTCCGTCAAACACGCTTCTGACCGCCAAAGATTTGGATGTGCCATTGGACTTCGTTTCCGTGCGCGAACGCAAATCCAGCCTCGGTACGGGTGCGATGATTGTGATTTCCGAAGGTACGAGTGTGGTGCGTAAAGTCTCTGAATATGTGGAGTTTTTTGCTGCCAACTCATGCGGACAATGCCCGCCGTGCAAAGGCGGCACGTTCCAACTTTCCCGCCTGCTCAACCGCGTGGACACCGGCATCGGCACTTCAGACGACCTGCGCGCCTTGCAAAGCCTGTGCCAACTGCTGCCCCGAAGCGGCCGTTGCGGTTTGATTGACGGCGCGGTAACGGTTCTGCAAAGCTCGCTGCGTACCTTCCCCGAAGAGTACGGCCTGCCGGCAGAACAGGAGTAAATCGGTATTGTTTTCAGACGGCCTGTTGCTGTAAAGGCCGTCTGAAAAACGATACCCGCCCCCCTTTCTCTTCTTTCCAAGATAGAAAAGAAACCCATTAAGAAAAATACCTTCCGAACCTACCAAAATACGTTCAGACGGCCTTAAAAGCAACATTCAGGCCGTCTGAAAACCGATTTCCCAATTCTTTAATCCTCAAATTAGGAGATTCAACATGGGCTTCAAGCCAATTCCTGCTGCGGTCGCACTTGTGCTGACGCTGCTTATCTGGTTCGTTATCCCCGTTCCTCAAGGCGTATCGCCTGACGCATGGCATCTTTTGGCATTGTTCGTCGGCATCATCGCCGGCATCATCGGCAAAGCCATGCCTATCGGCGCAATGGCGATTTTGGGCATTACCTTGGTTGCACTGACCGGCGTGACCAACGAAAAAGCCGCCGATGCAACCAAAGACGCTTTGAGCAGCCTCAACAACTCGCTCATCTGGATGATCGGTATCGCCATCATCATCTCGCGCGGCCTGTTGAAAACCGGCTTGGGTATGCGTATCGGCTACCTCTTGATTTCCCTCTTCGGCAAACGTACACTGGGCGTTGGTTACAGCTTGGCGCTGGCCGACTTGGTCATCGGTCCGGTAACGCCGAGTAATACTGCGCGCGGCGGTGCCATCGTGCATCCGATTATGAAATCCATTGCCTTGAGCTTCGACTCCGACCCAGAAAAAGGGACGGAAGGCAAAATCGGTAAATACCTTTCACTGGTCAACTTCCACTCCAATGTAATTACCTGTCTGATTTTTATCACCGCCACCGCACCTAATCCGCTGGTGGTCGAATTGGTTGCCAAAGCCACCAATTCGCAAATCCAACTCTCTTGGGGTACTTGGTTCTTGGCAATGGTCGTACCCGGCCTGATTGCTATGCTGCTGATGCCGCTGGTGCTGTATTTCCTGTATCCGCCTGAAATCAAACAAACCCCTAACGCCACTGCATTGGCAAAAGAGCATTTGGCTGCCATGGGGCCGATGAAGCGTGAAGAAAAAATCATGCTGGGTATTTTCTTAGTTCTGCTGCTGTTGTGGGCGGGTATTCCAGAAATGCTGTTCGGCGTGAAAGTGGACGCTACCGCCACCACCTTCCTCGGCTTGAGCTTGTGCCTGTTGACCGGCGTACTGACTTGGGACGACGCGCTGAAAGAAAAAAGCGCGTGGGATACCATCGTCTGGTTTGCGGCCTTGGTCATGATGGCTAACTTCCTCAACAAACTGGGCCTCATCAGCTGGTTGTCCGACTCCATGCAAAGCGGTATCGCCCACATGGGCTTGGGTTGGGAAGCTGGTTGCGCCCTGTTGATGTTGGCCTACCTCTACGCCCACTACGTTTTCGCCAGCGGTACGGCACACGTTACCGCTATGTTCGGTGCATTCTACGGCGCAGGCTTGGCCTTGGGCGCACCACCGATGCTGTTTGCCCTGATTATGGCAGCCGCTACCGGCATCATGATGTCGCTGACCCACTACGCCACCGGTTCCGCACCTGTCATTTACGGCTCAAACTACGTCAACATGACCGAATGGTGGAAAGCCGGCTTCATCATGAGCGTGGTCGAAATCCTGATTTTCAGCACTGTCGGCATCTTGTGGTGGAAAGCCTTAGGCTATTGGTAATCCTTTAGCCGATTGAAAAATCAGGCCGCCTGAAACTCCAATTTCAGACGGCCTTTTGTTACAATTTCACTTTTACCGAACACAATCAATTACCGTGAAAATACTCATTCTCGGCAGCGGCCAAGTCGGCTCGACCGTCGCCCAAAACCTCGCCTCCGTTCCCAGCAACGACGTCACTATTATCGACATCGACGAAAAAGCGCTCAACCGCATCAGCAGCCGCCTCGATGTCCAAACCATCGTCGGCAACGGCGCATCGCCCTTTACCCTCGAACAGGCAGGCGCGGCGGACTCCGACCTCCTGCTTGCCCTGACACGCAGCGACGAAACCAACATTGTCGCCTCCAAAATCGCCGCCGACCTATTCAACATCCCCAGCCGCATCGCACGCGTGCGCTCAAGTGAATACCTCGAATATCCGGTTGCCGGCAGCGACAACCCCGAAGAAGGCAGCCTCAACATCTTCGGCATTACCGAAACCATCAGCCCCGAACAACTGGTTACCGAACAACTCGTCGGCCTGCTCAACTACACCAGCTCATTGCAGGTACTCAGTTTTGCCAACGATAAAGTGCGCATGGTGATTGTTCAAGCCCGCAAAGGCGGTTTACTGATCGGCCGTGAAATTGCCGACATTAACCAACACCTGCTCGAAGGCGTGGACTGCCAAATCTGCGCCATCTACCGCAACAACCGCCTGATCGTCCCCACCCCGCAAACCGTCATCATCGAAGGCGATGAAGTCCTGTTTGCCGCCGACATCAACAGCGTTGAAGCCATCATGCGCGAATTGCGTCCGAAAGAAGCGCGTACCCGCCGCATCATGATCGCCGGCGGCGGCAACATCGGCTACCGCCTCGCCAAGCAGCTCGAATCCAAATACGACATCAAAATCATCGAATACAAACCCCACCGTGCCGAATGGCTGGCCGAAAATCTGGACAACACCCTCGTCCTGCAAGGTTCCGCTACTGATGAAACCCTGCTGGACGAAGAATACATCGACGAAATCGACGTCTTCTGCGCGCTGACCAACGACGACGAAAACAACATCATGTCCAGCCTGTTGGCGAAAAACCTTGGTGCCAAACGCGTAATCACCATCGTCAACCGCTCAAGTTACGTCGATTTGCTCGAAGGCAACAAAATCGATATTGTTGTTTCCCCCCATCTGATTACCATCGGCTCCATCCTCGCCCACATCCGCCGAGGCGACATCGTTGCCGTCCACCCTCTGCGCCGCGGCACGGCCGAAGCCATCGAAGTGGTGGTACATGGCGACAAAAACACTTCCGCCATCGTCGGCCGCCGCATCAGCGGCATCAAATGGCCGAGCGACTGCTACATCGCCGCCATCGTCCGCGGCGCAACCGGCGAAGTCATCATGGGACACCACACCGAAACCATCCTCCAAGACGGCGACCACATTATCTTCTTCGTCTCACGCCGCCGCGTCCTGCCGGAGTTGGAAAAACTCATTCAAGTCAAAATGGGCTTTTTCGGTTAAGCTCAAAATCCGTTTGCTTGAAGCCATAAAAAGGCCGTCTGAAAACCTTTTCAGACGGCCTTTATTCTTGTTTCATTTACGCTTTGGCAACACTGTTTTTACGGCCAAACCAAACGAAACCAATCACGCCCAATATAATCATCGGCACGCTCAACCATTGACCCATGGATAAGCCCAAAGTCAATAGGCCGAGATAGTCGTCAGGCTGACGGGCAAATTCGGCGATGAAGCGGAACAATCCGTAACCGCCCAAGAACAATGCTGCCGTTTGTCCGGCCGGACGTGGTTTTTTCGAGAAAATCCAAACAATGACAAACAGGCAAATGCCTTCAAGGGCAAACTGGTAAAGTTGAGACGGATGGCGCGGCAGCATGCCGTATTGTTGCAGCCATTCGGCCCACAAAGGATTGTGCGCCGCAGCTTCCGCATCTTCGTAACGCGCTTGCGGGAAACCCATCGCCCAGAAAGCATTGAGTTCGGTCACACGTCCCCAAAGTTCGCCGTTGATAAAGTTGCCGATACGGCCGGAAGCCAAACCCAGCGGTACGAGCGGCGCAACGGTATCCATCAGCTTCAAGATACTGATGTTGTGTTTACGGCCAAACAGCCACATGGCAACGACCACGCCCAAGAAGCCGCCGTGAAACGACATGCCGCCTTCCCACACTTTGAAAATATCCAACGGGTTGGCCAGATAGTCGGAAAATTTATAAAACAAAACGTAGCCGATACGGCCGCCCAAGATGACGCCCAAGATACCCCAAGTCAGGAAATCGTCGAGTGTTTCTTTGGTAAACACAGAATTGCCCTGTGCGATACGGCGGCGGCCCAAAATCGTAAACAGGATAAAGCCGACAATATAGCTCAAGGCATACCAACGGATGGCAAGCGGGCCGATGCTGATCAGCACCGGATCAAACTGGGGATGTATCATCATAATGTGTGTTCCTTATCTCAAAGGCCGTCTGAAAGCCTGAACTTTCAGACGGCCTGTATGCAGTGTTAGGCGGTTTAACGCAAATCGCCAACCACATTCAAAATAGCAGACAACATGGCCTCGCCCAAGCGCAGCGAGCGTTGGCCGTTCCAGCCGAAATCGTCGTCCGGCAGGTTGGCATTGTCTTTAAACGGCATTTCCAAAGTATAGGCAAGGCAGTTGAAATGATTGCCGACCCAGTTGGTCGCCAAAGTCATGTTTGCCTGACCCGGCGCATCTTTGTCATAGCCGTAATCGTCTTGGAAATCGGGGCTGGCATTGAGCAGCGCAAGTTTGAATTGGTCTTCCAAGGCTTCAATGCGCTCGTTGTAGTTCGGCACGCCTTCGGTACCGGCCACAAAGACAAACGGCAGACCTTCATCGCCGTGAATATCCAAGAACAAATCCACGCCGGTTTCCATCATTTTTTCGCGGACGGTAAAAACTTCGGGGCTTCGCTCCAAAGTCGGGTTTTCCCATTCGCGGTTGAGGTTGGCGCCGGCGGCATTGGTGCGCAGGTTGCCCAATACCGAGCCGTCCGGATTCATATTCGGCACAATGTAGAAAGTCGCACGGTCAAGCAGCATGCGCGCAGTCGGATCTTGCGGATCGAGCAGACGGCCCAGCAAACCTTCGACAAACCATTCCGCCATGGTTTCGCCCGGATGCTGACGGGCGATAATCCAGACTTTCATGTCGCTTTCGACTTGGTTGCCGATGGTCAGAAGATTGATGTCGCGGCCTTGAACGGTGCTGCCCAAGTCATCGATACGGCACAAACCGCTGCCCTGCGCATCACCCAAAAGGTTCAAATGCTGCTCGTTGGAATAAGGCTCGAAATAGGCATAGTAAACGCTGTTGGACAAAGGCGTATGGTTGATGGTCAACACGCCGTTTTCATAGCTGGTCGGCACGCGGAACCAATTTTGGCGGTCGTAAGAAGCGCAAGCCTGATAGTCCTCCCAGCCCAAAGGATACGCAGCGTCCGCCGCATTTTCAAAATGCATCACGCAGTTTTGATAGGCCGCACCCTGCAAACGGAAGTAAAACCATTGGGCAAACTCCGAAGCATTGTCGGGACGCAGGGCGAGGCGGATATCGGCAGGGTTGCTCAAATCTTTGACAACGACCGAACCGGCATCGAATTGGGTGCTGATTTTCATCATGGGTATCCTTAGTAATCGGCAAAGAGGCCGAAGCAAACCGTCATTTTACCGTTTGCATGAGGCTGGTTTCAACCATTTAACTGATTTAACAGGATTTCAAGCGCTTGGAAATATTGTTTCAGACGGCCTTTGGGATTAAGATAAAGGCCGAAATCATGAAACAAGGTTGAAACCATGACTCAGCAACAATCTGTCTCCTCTGCGATCAAAGCGCGCGTCCTTGCCGAATCTTTACCTTATATCCGCCGTTTTTCCGGCTCCATCATCGTCATCAAATACGGCGGCAACGCCATGACCGAGTCGGCCTTAAAAGAAGGCTTCGCACGCGATGTCGTCCTGCTCAAACTGATCGGCCTGCATCCCGTCATCGTTCACGGCGGCGGCCCACAAATCAATGAAATGCTGGAAAAAGTCGGCAAAAAAGGAGAATTTGTTCAAGGCATGCGCGTCACCGACAGCGAAACCATGGACATCGTAGAAATGGTTTTGGGCGGACACGTCAATAAAGAAATCGTTTCCATGATTACCTCCTTCGGTGGTCGCGCCGTCGGCATTACCGGCCGGGACAACCACTTTATCAAAGCGGAAAAACTCCTGATCGACACGCCCGAGCAAAAAGGCGTGGACATCGGCCAAGTCGGCACAGTGGCCGACATCGATACCCGTTTGGTGGAAGGCTTGGTCGAGCGCGGCTGCATTCCGGTCATCGCACCCATCGGCGTAGGCCAAAACGGCGAAGCGTTCAACATCAATGCCGACTTGGTTGCCGGCAAACTGGCGGAAAAACTTCAAGCCGAAAAACTGCTGATGATGACCAACATCCCCGGCGTACTGGATAAAGAAGGCAAATTATTGACCACCCTGACGCCAAGCCGCATTGACGAACTGATTGAAGACGGTACGCTGTACGGCGGCATGCTGCCTAAAATTGCCTCCGCCGTCGAAGCCGCCAAAAGCGGCGTCAAAGCCACGCACATCATAGACGGCCGCGTTCCCAACGCCCTGCTCTTGGAAGTGCTGACCGATGACGGCGTAGGTTCGATGATTTTGGGCGAAGGCTAATCTGGTTTTCAGACGGCCTTATGCCTGATTTAATCAGCTTTTCACCCTAAAAAGGGTAAAAAATGTTACACTATACGACTTATGTTTGTTTGAGCGATATTGACGTGAAACAAACTTACAGTCGGTTTCATACCGACTTCGATGCCATACCTGGCAAAGACGGTATAATGTCTGCATCCATCAGACTTTGGCAATCATCCTTAAGGCCGTCTGAAGCGTAACAAAGCTACTTTTCTTTTACCATCCTATTTGGAGATATTCATGAGCGCAATCGTTGATATTTTTGCACGCGAAATCTTAGACTCTCGCGGCAACCCTACTGTAGAGTGTGACGTATTGTTGGAATCCGGCGTCATGGGCCGTGCAGCCGTACCAAGCGGCGCATCAACCGGTCAAAAAGAAGCTTTGGAACTGCGTGACGGCGACAAATCCCGTTACTTGGGCAAAGGCGTATTGAAAGCCGTTGACCACGTCAACAACCAAATCGCGCAAGCCCTCATCGGTATCGATGCCAACGAACAATCTTATATCGACCAAATCATGATCGAATTGGACGGTACTGAAAACAAAGGCAACTTGGGTGCCAACGCTACTTTGGCTGTTTCTATGGCCGTAGCACGCGCGGCCGCTGAAGATGCAGGCCTGCCTCTGTATCGTTACTTGGGCGGCGCAGGCCCAATGGCTCTGCCGGTTCCGATGATGAACGTAATCAACGGCGGCGAACACGCCAACAACAGCCTGAACATCCAAGAATTCATGATCATGCCTGTCGGCGCAAAATCTTTCCGCGAAGCTCTGCGTTGCGGCGCCGAAATCTTCCACGCACTGAAAAAACTGTGTGACGGCAAAGGCTTCCCAACTACCGTTGGCGACGAAGGCGGTTTCGCACCTAACCTGAACAGCCACAAAGAAGCCCTGCAACTGATCGTCGAAGCAACTGAAGCCGCAGGCTACAAAGCAGGCGAAGACGTATTGTTCGCCCTGGACTGCGCATCCAGCGAGTTCTACAAAGACGGCAAATACCACTTGGAAGCCGAAGGCCGCTCTTACACCAGCGCAGAATTTGCCGAATACCTGGAAGGCCTGGTTAACGAATTCCCAATCATTTCCATCGAAGACGGCATGGACGAAAACGACTGGGAAGGCTGGAAACTGCTGACCGAAAAATTGGGCAAAAAAGTTCAATTGGTCGGCGACGACTTGTTCGTAACCAATCCAAAAATCTTGGCTGAAGGCATCGAAAAAGGCGTGGCAAACGCATTGCTGGTTAAAGTCAACCAAATCGGTACCTTGAGCGAAACCCTGCAAGCCGTCGACTTGGCCAAACGCAACCGCTACGCCAGCGTAATGAGCCACCGTTCCGGTGAAACCGAAGACAGCACCATTGCCGACTTGGCCGTTGCCACCAACTGCATGCAAATCAAAACCGGCTCCCTGTCCCGTTCTGACCGCATGGCGAAATATAACCAATTGTTGCGCATCGAAGAAGAATTGGCCGAAGCCGCCTACTACCCTGGCAAAGCCGCATTCTACCAATTGGGCAAATAAGCAGAATATAGGATATTGATTGTATGAAGTGGGTGACTTTTGTTTTAACCTTCGCACTTTTGTGCTGTCAGTACAGCCTTTGGTTTGGTAAAGGCAGCGTCGGGCATACGGAAGAATTGCAGGAGCAGCTCGTCCGTCAGGAGGAAAAAAACCAAACGCTCACTTTACGCAACAATTTCCTCAATGCGGAAGTTGAAGACTTGGCACACGGACAAGAGGCTATCGCCGAAATTGCCCGCGTCGAATTGGGCTATGTTCAAGACGGCGAAGTATATTACCGAATCATCGACCGCCGCTAAACCCTATCAAACAAAGGCCGTCTGAAAACACACTTTTCAGACGGCCTTTTTTATCGCAATCGCTATATAATCACATATCCCAAAATCAAATTACACCCATCATGTATGACGTAAACACCCACGATGTCCGCCGATTTTTTGCCCACGTCTGGCAACACAGGCTCGCACCGCTCCAATTGGACGGCCTGCAACAAAAAGCTTTGCGCATTATCGAAGCACATCCCGAATACGGACACTATCTCGAAGACATCGAACAATATTTAGATAAAGAATGGCTGCCCGAAGACGGCGAAAGCAACCCATTCCTGCACATGTCGCTACACCTTTCCCTGCAAGAGCAAAGCGCCATCGATCAACCGCCGGGCATCCGTGCCATCCACCAACAACTTTGCGCCCGTTACAACGGCGACTGGGTTAAAGCCGAACACGATATGATGGAAGCCTTGGCAGAAACCATCTGGGAAGCACAACGCTACGGACGGGGCCTTGATGTCAACGCCTACATGACCCGCTTGCGGAAATTGGTCGGCTTAGGCCAAGAAGAAAACGCCCGCCTCAATCCCCATGAGGTCGGCCTGATGGATACAAAGTAACTTCTTTTCAGACGGCCTCATCCCATACAAGTCCTTACGCTTGCCAAAGCCAACATTTCCATCTTTCATGCTAAATTACTTTTTTGAAATCCCCTTATAAGGAAACCAAAATGCTCCGTCCAGCCCTTATTGCCCTACTGCTAGCCGCCTCCCTGCCCGTAGCAGCAGAAAGCCTCAACTACAACATCGTTGAATTTTCCGAATCCGCCAACATGGAAGTACCGCGGGACACCATGACCGCATATTTCAGCGTCAATGCAGAAGGCAAAGACCGTCAAGCCGTCAACCAAGCCTTCATGAAGAAATTCAACCAGTTCAACAAAATTTCCCAAAACAGCAAATTTAAAGCCGAGCTGATGGAACGCAACGCCTCACCGCGCTATCAATATACCAACGGCAAACGCACCCAAACCGGCTGGGAAGAACACGCTTACTTCAAAGTAGAAAGCAAAGACTTTGAAGCACTCAACCGCCTGATTGCCGACAGCATCAATATCGCCGTTTTGGAAAACTCCTCATTTTCCGTATCCAAAGAAAAACGCGAAGAAACCGTCGATCAGCTGAGCAAAGCCGTCATCATGCGCTTCAAAGACCGCGCCCAAAACCTCGCCCATACGCTCGGCTTCTCAAGCTACAAAATCGTCAAACTCAACCTGGGCCACATCGGCAACCGCCAAGTCGGCGGAGACTTTGCACACGCCAAAATGCTGCGTGCAATCCCCGCCGCAGAAGTAGCTGCAGGAATAGAAGATGGCGTACCGGCCTCTCCGGGTTCGGAAGAAATCAGCCTGACTGTTAACGGCTCGGTACAAATGTAGGATTTTATTTAGATAATATTAAAGGCCGTCTGAAGTCTATTTTTCAGACGGCCTTTTATTATTTAGTCATTAGAACGGTCGTTTCTATATAACGAAAGAATGCAAAAATAAAACTCTAATTATTTCAAATTGTTGCGTTCAAATATTGATACTTTCCTTAAAAATACGTAAAAATAACCCCGATAACAGAGTAATTATGTCATTATATTTTACAATATTAACGTAAAATTTTTACACATTGCTTTCGAGAGCCAACCATTTATGTTCTCTGTTTTACTTTTTGAGAATAAAAACAGAGGACTTCTATACTTTGGTGTGAATAATTCTCTTGAATAAATTTCTGTTCTATAGCTATGCTCTATTTTTGAGTTTCAAATGTAGTATGGAGCTATCAAAATTGACAACTCCATAAATAATATTCTTATTCTTTGTTTAATCTAACAAGAAAATGCTTAAATTGTTCTTCGTCGTTATCCAACTTTCCGAAAAATAACTCATCAATTTGCTCAATTAACGGAACAGCTGTTTGTAATATTTCTTCTCCTTTTGAGACCTTTGCAAAATTCCCCAAAATCCCCTAAATGTCTTGGTGGGAATTTAGGGGATTTTGGGGAATTTTGCAAAGGTCTCGGCCTTTTATTATTTAGTCATTAGAACGGAATATCGTCGTCGATATCCTCAACCGGAGCGGTCGGTTGTGCCGGTGCAGGACGACGGGCCGGGGCGGCCGGGGGTTCTTGCGCCGGGGCAGATTGGTATTGCTGTTGAGGCGCTTGTTGGTAACTGCTTTGGCTTGAATGACTGCCTTGGTTGTAGCCGTCATCGTATGGTGCGCCGCCGCTGTTGTCGTTGCGGCTGCCGAGCATTTTCATCTCATTGGCGATGATGTCGTAAGCGGTGCGCTCGATGCCGTCTTTGCCTTGGTATTTACGGCTTTGGATACGGCCTTCCAGGTACACTTGGCTGCCTTTACGCAGGTATTGACCGGCGATTTCGGCAAGTTTGCGGTACATGGTGATGTTGTGCCATTCGGTACGTTCTACGCGTTGGCCGTTGCGGTCGTTCCAAGTTTCGCTGGTGGCAACGCTGAAGTTACAGACGGCCTCGCCGTTGGGCATATAGCGGACTTCCGGGTCGCGGCCGAGACGGCCGATGAGGATAACTTTATTCAATGACATTTTACACTCCTGTGATGATTTTTTCGGCGGCCTCTTGGTCGAATCCTTTTTGCAAGGCCTTGATATAAATGGTTTGTTTGTCTGCGCTGAAGCTGATGCTTTCGACGCCTTCAATTTCGGTCAGTTTTTGGTAGAGCAAATCCGGATTTTGTTGCCATTCGGCGTTAAGCGGATAGCTGAGGTTTTTGACGGGTTTCGGTGCCGGTAAGATGAGTGCCAATACCAGCCACAGCAGCATCAATACGCTACAAAAGGTAAAAACGCCTGAAAACCCATATTTTTGGAACAATAAGCCGCCGGTCGCGCCGCCGACAAACAAGCCGACTGACTGTAATGTGTTATACACGCCCATCGCCGTGCCTTTCAAATCGGACGGGGCGATTTTCGATACCATAGACGGCAGGCTGGCTTCCAATACATTGAAACCAATAAAATAAACAATCAAATAGGCGGTAATCAACCATATCGAGTGCATGCCAAACAGCAAGCCGATTTGCGCCGCTGCGATGCAGACGATACCGAGGATAAACACTTGCTTGAGTTTGTTGCGCGTTTCGCCGACGATAATCAACGGTACCATAATAATCAGGCCGGTAATGGTTGACGGCAGATAGACTTGCCAATGATGGATTTTTTCCAAACCCAGCTGCGTCATGGCAAACGGCAATGCAGTAAATAAAGCCATTTGCGCCGCATGCAAGGCAAAAATGCCGAAATCGAGATTGAGCAGCTGGCGGTTTTTCAATACTTCGCCCATACGCGAAGGCTGCGCCTGCGTGTCTTCGTGCAATTTTGACACTTCGGGATCAGGCGTCATCCACGCAACCACACCGATACTGATTACCGTCAGGATACCGGTCAGCGCAAACAGGCCGGATACGCCGATAAAGCTGGCAATCATCGGCGCAAGCACCAGGCTGACGGAGAAGGTCAAGCCGATGCTCAGGCCAATCATTGCCATCGCACGCGTCCGCACTTCGCTACGGGTCAAATCCGCCAGCAAAGCCGTTACCGCCGCGCTGACGGCACCCGCGCCTTGAATGGCACGCGCGGCAACCAACATTTGCAGGCTGTCGGCAACTGCGGCCAAGAAACTACCGGCGGCAAACACAATCAAGCCGATATAAATCACTTTTTTACGGCCGAACTTGTCGGAAGCGATGCCCAATGGCAGCTGCAACAAGGCCTGTGTCAGCCCGTAAATGCCCATTGCCATACCAACCAATGCTTTATTATCTTCCGCACCGGGCAACGAAGCGGCATACATCGCCAAAACAGGCAGCACCAAAAACATCCCCAGCATACGCAGTGCGTAAACGCCGGAGAGTGTGGTACTGGCACGCCATTCGTGCGGAAACATTTGAATGCGGTTATCTCTTGCCATAAATAATGTTTCAGACGGCCTTAAATTTGCGAAAGGCCGTCTGAAAGTGTGAATTAACAGATTTTCTGATTATACAGGATTCAAAGGAATTGCATGGGGCAAATCGCAAGCCGCTCAACCCCACTGCCATCTATTCCGCCACGCGCCCAATACGGCATTCGGATATTTGTTGCTGCCCAAGCTGCCGTTAAACCTTGCCAACGCGCGGACAATATTGCCTTTTTCGATATTGTTGTAATGGCGCAGAATGGTGCAGCCGTAGCGCAGATTGGTGCGGATGTCGAAAAGGTTGTGCGATGGATTGCCGATATAGTTTTTCCAAAACGGCATTACCTGCATCAAACCGCGCGCACCCACGCCGCTGATGGCATATTGGCGAAACGCGCTTTCCACTTCAATCAAGCCCAAAATCACTTGAGTATTGAGTCCGGCGCGGCTGCTTTCGTATTGGATATTGACCAACAAACGGCGGCGCTCGCCTTCATCGGGAATAAAGCGTGCCAATCGGGAAGACATCGCCGCCAACCAACGCTCCCCTTCCCTTGCATCGGTAAACACCAGCCGAGCAGGACTGGCACTATTGATCGAACTGCGCATCACGGAAGCCACATCATCGGCCAGCGTTTCTTCACGTTGCGCCCCCGCCCATGCGGCCGCAGGCGTCAAAAGCATGGCTCCGCCGACTTGCAACAGGCGGCGGCGTGATAAAAATAAGGAATCTTGGTTTTCCGATTTCATGTGTTTCTCTTTTTAGGCCGTCTGAAAAGTTCAGACGGCCTTTGATATATTTGCTTAAAATCAGCATTATAAAATACATCTATGAGCAGAATCAAAGAGCTGTATTCCTTTTATTGTCAAGTGATACCGCCTCAAGTAACATTTAGGTTTTTCTAATCAAGCGGTATTTTTTATGACCACCACTCCCGCCAACGTTTTAGCCTCCGTCGATTTGGGTTCCAACAGTTTCCGCCTGCAAATTTGTGAAAACAACAACGGCCAGCTGAAAGTCATCGACTCCTTCAAACAAATGGTACGCTTTGCCGCCGGCTTGGATGAACAAAAAAACCTGAGCGAAGCCTCTCAAGAACAAGCCTTGGAATGTTTGGCAAAATTCGGCGAACGCCTGCGTGGATTCCAACCTGAAAACGTGCGCGTGGTGGCCACCAACACTTTCCGCGTCGCCAAAAACATCGCCCAATTCCTACCCCGTGCCGAAGCGGCGCTGGGTTTCCCTATCGAAGTCATTGCCGGCCGTGAAGAAGCGCGTCTGATTTACACCGGCGTAGTGCATACCCTGCCGCCCAAAGGCGACAAAATGCTGGTTATCGACATTGGCGGCGGTTCGACCGAATTTGTCATCGGCTCGGATTTGCAACCGCTGACCACAGAAAGCCTGCCTTTGGGCTGCGTAACGTACAGCATGCGCTTCTTCCAAAACAAAGTGACCGCCAAAGATTTCCAAGCCGCCGTTTCCGCCGCGCGTATCGAAATCCAGCGCATCAGCAAACTGATGAAGCGTACCGGCTGGGATTTCGCTATCGGCACGTCCGGTTCGGCAAAATCCATACGCGACGTTTTGGCGGCCGAATTGCCGCAAGAAGCCGATATTACCGCCCAAGGCATGCGTTATCTTGCCGATAGGATTATCGAAGCTGGTTCGGTAAAAAAAGCCAAATTTGAAAACCTCAAACCCGAACGCGTCGAAGTTTTTGCGGGCGGGTTGGCCGTAATGATGGCCGCTTTTGAAGAACTCTCGCTGACCAAAATGACCGTTACCGAAGCCGCCCTCCGCGACGGCGTGTTCTACGACTTAATCGGCCGCAGCCTCAATGTCGATATGCGCGAGCAGACAACGGCAGAATTCCAAAAACGCTACCACGTCAGCCTCAACCAAGCCAAACGTGTTGCCGATACCGCGCAAGCCTTCATGAACAGCCTGTGCCACGCCAAAAACGTAACCGTTCAAGAACTCGCCCTGTGGAACCAATACCTCAGCCGCGCAGGCCGTCTGCATGAAATCGGTTTGGATATCGCCCATACCGGCTATCATAAACACTCCGCCTACATTCTCGAAAACGCCGATATGCCAGGCTTCTCACGCAAAGAGCAAACCATTTTGGCGCAACTGGTTATCGGCCATCGCGGCGACCTCAAGAAAATGGCGGATATTATCGGCGACAACGAAATCATGTGGTGTGCCGTATTGTCCCTGCGTCTGGCCGCCCTCTTCTGCCGCTCGCGCCTGCCGCTCGATTTGCCGCCGCAAACCCAGCTTCGCATCGATGAAAACAACCACAGCTTCATCTTGCGCATCAACGCCCAATGGCTGGAGCAACACCCCCTCATCGCCGATGCGCTGGACTACGAAAGCGCGCAATGGCAAAAAATCGATATGCCTTTCTCGGTTCAAGCACAATAAACCGCGCTCCGTTATAATAGGCAGCTGTTCAAAATCCAAACCGCAGGCCGTCTGAAAACGACAGCCTGCCATACATCAAGGAAAACCATGAAAAAACCCCAACGCGGCTACGCCCGCCAAGACCGTGTCAAAGAACAAATCATGCGCGAACTGGCCGAACTCGTCCGCACCGGCCTGAAAGATCCGCGCGCAGGCTTCATTACCATCAACGAAGTCGAAGTTACCCGCGATTACAGCCACGCGACCGTGTTCTACACCGTCCTCGACGACAGCACGCGCGACATCACCGAAGAAGCTTTGGAACACGCCAAAGGCCATTTGCGCAGCGAATTGGCCAAACGCATCAAACTCTTCAAAACGCCCGAGCTGCACTTCAAATACGACGAATCACTCGAACGCGGCATGAGCATTTCCAGCCTGATCGACCAAGTGGCGGCGGAAAAACCGGTTGAAGACTGATTGATTAAAACACACAGGCCGTCTGAATGCTTTCAGACGGCCTGAACATTACCCCCTACCCGATATGACAACTAAACCAACCAAACGACCGGTCAATGGCGTTCTTCTTCTCGACAAACCCGAAGGTCTTTCCAGCAACACCGCCCTGCAAAAAGCGCGGCGGTTGTTCCGTGCCGAAAAAGCCGGGCATACCGGCGTACTCGATCCTTTGGCCACAGGGCTTCTGCCTGTTTGTTTCGGCGAAGCGACCAAGTTTGCCCAATACCTGATTGATGCCGACAAAGCCTATACCGCTACGTTAAAACTGGGCGAAGCCAGCAGCACAGGCGATGCCGAAGGCGAAATCATCGCTACCGCACGCGCCGATATTTCATTGTCCGAATTTCAGACGGCCTGCCATGCCTTAACAGGCGATATCCGCCAAGTGCCGCCCATGTTTTCCGCCCTCAAGCACGAAGGCAAACCGCTATACGAATATGCACGCAAAGGCATCGTTATCGAACGCAAAGCGCGCGACATCACCATTTACTCCATTAATATCAATGAGTTTGATGCACCTAAAGCCGTGATAGACGTACGCTGCAGCAAGGGCACTTATATCCGCACCCTCAGCGAAGACATCGCCAAACACATCGGCACATTCGCCCACCTGACCGCCCTACGCCGTACTGAAACCGCCGGCTTTACCATTGCCCAAAGCCACACGCTCGAAGCCTTGGCAGAATTGGACGAAGCCGAACGCGATGCCCTGCTGCTGCCTTGCGATGTCTTGGTGCAACATTTCCCCAAACTTGAGCTAAACGACTACGCCGTTACCATGCTCAAACACGGCCAACGTCCCCAGTTCACCGACGACATTTCCGCCGAGCAGCCCATCCGTGTGTACAGCCGAGACGGCACATTTATCGGACTGGTGGAATATCAAAAAGAAATAGGCCGTCTGAAAGCCTTGCGCCTGATGAATACCGCCGAGCAATAACTTCCTGCAAAGAGAGCCGATCATGAAAGTTTATACCGCCGCCCAAATGCGCGAACGCGAACAAGCAGCCGTCGATAAAGGCACAAGCTTCGACCAACTGATGGAAAACGCCGGCAGCTCTGCCGCCCGAGACCTCATGAAGCGTCATCCTCAAGCCGGACGCGCCCTGATCGTTTGCGGCAAAGGCAACAACGGCGGCGACGGCCTAGTCATGGCAAGATATATGCAGGCACAAGCTTGGCACATCGATATTCTGTTTTCACTCGGAGAAAACCTCTCCCCCTTGGCTCAAACCAATCGCGAACGCCTCAACGGTTTGCCCCATATTGAATTGATAACCGTACAAGAACTGGAAGGCCGTCTGAAAAACGGTTACGACATCATTATCGAAGGCATATTCGGCACAGGCTTCAGCGGCGCGCTTCCAACCGAAATCGCCGCCCTCTGCCGCCAACTCAATCATTCAGACGGCCTGAAAGTCGCCCTCGATATTCCCACCGGCCTCAACTGCGACACCGCCGAAGCCGATCCCGACACATTCCGCGCAGACCTGACCTACACCTTTGCCGCCTACAAACCGGCGCATTTAAGCGAGTCCGGCAAAACCTATTGCCAAGAAACCGTCTGTTTACCTATTGGCATTGATTGAATACCTATAAAAAATAACAGGGTGCAATTTTGCACCCTGTGACTTTTGCTTACTTCCAAATCTGCGCCAATTTGATCCCCAGCGCCGTCAAACCAAACGAACCGAAAACATGCAGACAGGTTGCCATCAAAGCCATGCCCCAACGTTGCGCCTGCATCAAACCCACCATCTCCACTGAAAAACCTGAAAATGTGGTCAAGCTGCCGAGAAATCCGGTAATCCAAAGCAAACGCCATTGCGGATCGGTTAAGAGTTCTGCCAATACGCCGATCAGCAGCGCACCTAGCCAGTTTGCCGCCAATGTACCGATAGAAAAAGGTGCAGAAGACACCAGCACCAAGCCAAACAGCCAACGCAATACAGCCCCGACAGCGGCACCGCAAACAATGGGAAAAATATAAGCAAACATAACACGTTAAAAATTCAATTCAAAAACAGGCCATCCGGTCATGAGGCCGTCTGAAAACCAAGCAAGGATGCCTTCATATCTTATTGCCAAATCTTAGGCGCAGATTTCAAATATCTGCCGTCATCGAAAGTACAAATCCATTGCGGCTTGAGCGCGATAAAAATGGCTGTTGAAATACCGCTCAAAAATGCCTCTGCCCAAGCGATTAAGAAGAAAACAGGAAAAGCAGTTTTCCACAATACCGCCGTATCAAATACATCCGCCCAGTCCAACAAACCGACCAAAATTACGCCGGTAAACACCATGCCGACCGCCGCGGCCCAAAAACCATTCAGAAAAATAAAGATAAAGATATTGGCAGGCAAACGCGTCACCCAATGGCGGAAACCCAAGTTCACCAACAAAGGCGGAAGCAATACGGACAAGGCGTTAATGGGGAACATATGCCAATCGCCCCAAAGCCACAAATACGGGAAAAACAGCAAAACGCCGATGCAGAACGCGGCAGAGGTGCCCAGCATTAAAGCCGTCAGGTTTAAAGCAAGCAAATGATAGCTCATGCCGGCCAGTTGTCCGCTTTCAGGAGAGGCATTCAAACTCCAAGCCAGCGGCAACATCACGGCAGCCACCAAGAATGCGGAACGATGCTGCGATACCGACACCCATGCCTGCTTTGCGCACAAAGCAAAAATCACCAGCAACACAGACCATGCCGCCATCACGACACCAACGGGAAACCATCCGTTTTGAAAAATCATCTTCTCATCCGCAAAATGTTCAGACGGCCTATTATACGCGCCTCAAGCCATGGCTTTGACAATCCTGTCATTCTTTGCCGTTAAAGCTTGTTTCGGCTGGTTTTGTTTACCCGAAAAAAGCGTTAGAATAATGGACTTTGCCGTTTAATTAAGGGGATGGACGCATGCTTTGGACAATATTGGCTTTAATTCTGCTGGCTGTCATAGCCGGATTGTTCTGGTGGCGCCAGAAACAAGAGCAAAAGTGGCGCCAAGAATTGGCCCGACTCAGTGGCGATGAAGAAGAAATAAACGAAGAAGACAGCCCGGTCGGTTTTGCCAGCCAACTGGACAGCCTGAAACGTTTGTTCAGCATGAACAAGCGCACCGCCGACAACCATAAAATCGCCCGCATCCGCCTGCTTTCCGCGCTCGAACACAATAAAATGCAACACGCCGAAACAGACGAAGAGCACGCAGCAGAGCCCGTTGCCGAAGAGCCGGAACACATCGCAACGACCGAAGAAGAAATCAAAGTGGCGCCTAAAACCCGCAAATCTGCCAAGCCGGAACGTATTCCCAAAATCACGCCGTTTGCGCAAATGGAAACGCCCGAATACAGCCCGTCTTTGGTGCAAAACAGCAATTTTGAAGAAATCACATTAGAAGAAGCCACCCGTTCCCTGCACGAAGCGGCGGTTGAAGAATGGAACGAGCATTTGGCCGAAAAAAATGCGCCGATTTACAAAGACGAAGTCGAGACCCCATTGTTGCGCGCTTCATCCCTGCCGATGACCGGCATGGAAATCATCGACTACAACGATCCTGTTTTGCGCCGCACACGCGAACGTGCCTTGGCGCGCGCCAATAATGTCCGCGTGGCAGAAGCCCATGCGCCGCATATCGAAACCGTTCAGACGGCCTTAAGAACTGCCGAAAAAGAAGCCATACTCCCCTATACTTCCATGCAGGCTTTTCCTTCTGAAATCCAAGCGGAAGATATTCACGACAACCTTGCCCGCCGTACCGCCGCTCGCCATAAACTGGCCGCGGCCGTCGCCCCATTACGCGACTATTCTCCGCGCACCATCGAAAATGACGAAATTCTGGCCAACTTGGGACAAATCAGCCGTCCTGCCAGCCTGCGCCGTCAAGTTCGCCATACCGAAGCTGCCGCCGAAAGATGGGCGCGTAAACAAGCTGCCACGGAAGCTGTTGCACCGCAACCTGCCGCACCGGCAACGCCGTCCCGTCCGAAACCGGCTGCGCCTGTTAAAAAATCCCCTTATATCTCCCGACCTGCCGCGCCAAACGCAACCGTAGTCGAGCCGCCTGCCGTACCGGTCGTCCCGATGGCGAAAACCGATATCCCCGAGCCGCCCGTTTTCCAAACCTCGATTGCGCCGATTGATATCCCCGAGCCGCCTGCTTTTGAACATAAAATCCAAGTGCCGATTTTTGATGCACAAGTCAATGCGCATGTCAGCAACCAACCTGAACGCAGTATCCGCGATTATTTAATCAGCGAATCTGCGGAAGAAGAAACAGAATTCGATGGTGAGCCGGAAGCGCCGGTACAAGCGGAAACAGAAGCGATTCAAGCGGTTGAAACGATTGAACCCGTTGAACCTGCTGAAACAATCGCAAGGCCGTCTGAATATACACAGACAATCGTTGAAACGCCTGTTCGAAGCGTAGAACCCAGCGTTCAAGAAGATACACCAAGCGTAGCGATTCCAACTTCGGCAACACTGACCGATGCGCTTCTACCGACCACTGCCCTGCTCCTGCCGCCTCAGTTTGACCCGAGCGCCTCGCAAACTGAAGAACAATTACTGGAAAACAGCATCACCATCGAAGAAAAACTGGCCGAGTTCAAAGTTAAAGTCAAAGTGATGGACTCCTATTCCGGCCCGGTCATTACGCGTTATGAGATTGAGCCTGATGTCGGCGTGCGCGGCAGTGCCGTTTTGAACCTTGAAAAAGACTTGGCGCGCTCGCTTGGCGTGGCTTCCATCCGTGTGGTGGAAACTATCCCCGGCAAAACCTGCATGGGCTTGGAATTGCCTAATCCGAAACGCCAAATGATCCGCCTGAGCGAAATCTTCAATTCGCCTGCGTTTACCGAGTCCAAATCCAAACTCACCCTCGCGCTCGGCCAAGACATTACCGGCCAGCCTGTCGTCACTGACTTGGCCAAAGCGCCGCATCTGCTGGTTGCCGGTACGACCGGTTCGGGTAAATCCGTAGGCGTGAACGCCATGATTCTGTCTATGCTCTTCAAAGCAACGCCGGAAGACGTGCGCATGATTATGATTGACCCGAAAATGCTGGAACTGAGCATTTACGAAGGCATTCCGCACCTGCTCGCCCCTGTCGTAACCGATATGAAATTGGCTGCAAGCGCACTGAACTGGTGCGTCAACGAAATGGAAAAACGCTACCGCCTGATGAGCTTTATGGGCGTGCGCAACCTTGCCGGTTTCAACCAAAAAATTGCCGAAGCCGCCGCGCGTGGTGAAAAAATCGGCAGCCCGTTCAGCCTCACGCCTGAAGATCCTGAGCCATTGGAAAAACTGCCGTTTATCGTGGTCGTCGTAGATGAATTTGCCGACCTGATGATGACCGCCGGTAAGAAAATTGAAGAGCTGATTGCCCGCCTTGCCCAAAAAGCCCGCGCAGCCGGTATCCATTTGATTCTTGCCACCCAACGCCCCAGCGTGGATGTCATCACCGGCCTGATTAAAGCCAATATTCCGACACGCATTGCCTTCCAAGTATCCAGCAAAATCGACAGCCGCACGATTCTTGACCAAATGGGCGCGGAAAACCTGCTCGGCCAAGGCGATATGCTGTTCCTGCCACCCGGTACCGGCTATCCGCAACGTGTACACGGCGCGTTCGCCTCCGATAACGAAGTACACCGCGTAGTGGAATATCTGAAACAATTTGGCGCACCCGACTATATCGACGATATTTTGAGCAACGGTTCGACCGAAGACTTTACCGGTACCAGCCGCAGCAACGACAGCGACCTCGACCCCATGTATGATGAAGCCGTTTCCGTTGTCTTGAAATCGCGTAAAGCCAGCATTTCCAATATCCAACGCCAACTGCGCATCGGCTACAACCGCGCTGCCCGCCTGATTGACCAAATGGAAGCCGACGGTATTGTTTCCCCGGCGGAAAACAACGGCAACCGCACCATCTTGGCACAAAGCAGCGACCATCTGGATTAATTTATCCTTGTATAAAATTAAGGCCGTCTGAAAACTTTTCAGACGGCCTTTTTAAATCAGATATGGTTCAGCAATTCCAATCAAATAAACAAGCAAATAAGTAATCTATAAACAACATTTCTTACAAATCTAAATGCTTTTGCATTAACGGCATTTGCTTCACAAAAAACAAGGTTCAATCAACCAAACTCAACCTACAAAATACATATCTCTACCCGTTTGTCACTATTTTCAGACGGCCTTTTGTCAAGACCGGAAAAAACAGGTAAGTCCGTTTTTCGATTAGAAACAATATTATTATGATTCATGCCTTCGGCAACACCCCACCCTTTACGAGGAAAAACAAATGAAAAAATATTTTGCAGAATTTTTCGGCACTTTCTGGCTGGTATTCGGCGGCTGCGGCAGCGCAGTATTGGCAGCAGCCTACCCTGGACTCGGCATTGGCTTTGCCGGTGTCGCCTTGGCGTTCGGCTTGACCGTACTGACCATGGCTTACGCCGTCGGCCATATTTCAGGCGGCCACTTCAACCCTGCCGTTTCCGTCGGCCTCTTCATCGGCGGCCGTTTCAACGGTAAAGACTTGTTGCCTTACATCGTATCCCAAGTTATCGGTGCGATTGCCGCTGCTGGCGTTCTGTATCTGATTGCTTCCGGTAAAACCGGTTTTGATGCTGTTGCTTCCGGCTTTGCCAGCAATGGTTTCGGCGAACACTCTCCTAACGGTTACGACATGATGGCCGCGTTGCTGATCGAATTCGTCCTGACCGCATTCTTCCTGATCATCATCATGGGTTCTACCGACAAACTGGCTCCGGCCGGCTTCGCCCCTATCGCCATCGGCCTGGGTCTGACCCTGATTCACTTGATCAGCATTCCTGTGACCAATACTTCCGTCAACCCTGCACGCTCTACCGGCGTTGCCTTGTTCCAAGGCGGCTGGGCTGTTGAACAACTGTGGTTGTTCTGGTTGGCCCCTATTGCCGGCGCAGCAGTTGGCGCGGCTATTTACCGCTTTGTTTTGGCAAACAACGACGACAAATAATCTAAACGGAATGATATTTCCGGTGCGGCCGATACCCTACTAAACCGTCCGCACCCAAGTTGCCGAGATACAAACGCACCGCCTGACTCAGACGGTGCGTTTGTTTTTGCCGTGTTACAATATTTCCTTTTCCCACATTCTCAAACCATCATGCAAACCTTACCTTTTCAAACCGATATCGCTGCCAGAATGCTGGTCAATACTGAAAACGAAACCATCCATCCCGATGCCGTATTCGTACAAACGCAAAACGGCTATTGGATTGCTTGGCACGACCAACAAGCCGCCCTGCTTGCCCCCGACACACCGCCCGATATTCCCTGCTTTTGGGTAGAAGGCGCAGAAAGCTTGGAAGAGCTGGTAAGCATGGTAGAAAACGGTGAATTTGACGAAGTCGAAGAATTTGACGGCGACGATGATGCTTGGCAAGAAGCACTCGGATGCGGCCATCATCACGAAGGGCACTGCGGATGCAGCCATTGAGATGTGCAAAACGCCTGCTTCCGGCACTTGCCCTTTGCCTGACGCTTAACAGCTGCGTTGTAGGCGCGGCTGTCGATTTGGCTGCCACGACCGTCCTGACTGCCGGGAAATTGGTTGTCAAAGGAACGGGAACAGTGATTGATGCCGCCATTCCTGACGGCAAAAAAGACAAGGACAAAGAAAAAGAAAAGAGCAAAGAAAAGCCAAAATCGGAAGAAATCATCTATAAGGAAGAGTCCTCCGATGAAGTAACGCAATAATCCTTCAGACGGCCTTGGTAAGGTAACCCATCCTACTGAGGCCGTCTGAGCATTCATCCTTACATATAGCCCTGTTCACGCAAAGAGCAGGTTTCTTTTGCCGTTACGATAAAATGGTCTAAGAGCGTAATATCCACCAAACTTAAAGCCTGTTTCAAACGCTCTGTAAACTGCACATCAGATTCAGACGGCCTTGCCGAGCCGCCCGGATGATTGTGTGCCAAAATCAAACTGTCGGCATATTCATCCAATGCCAATTTGACGATTTCACGAATATAAACCGTGTTTTCCGCCACCGTACCACGCGACAATTCCCGTACCGCAATCAATTGATTTTGACGGTTGAGCAGCAACGCAACGCTGACTTCGATTTTTTCATGCCCCAGATGCAGGCGCAGATAATCCGCAACCGATTTCGGGTTTGACAAAACCATCTGCTCCTGCAAATCCTCACCCAAAATCCGCCGTCCGATTTCTTTGACCACGGCAAACTGAGTATAGCTCGCCAAACCCATGCCCTTGCAAGCAGAAAGTGTTTTGGCATCCGCACTCATCAGCTTTCCCAAGCTGCCGAACTCGCTCAACAAATAACGCGCCAAATCAACCGCGCTCATGCCGCGTGTTCCGACACGCAATAAAATCGCCAGCAACTCCGCATCACTCAACGCCGCCGCGCCGCGCTCCAACAGCTTCTCACGCGGCCGCTCCCCCTCGGGCCATTCTTTAATGCTCATGTTTTCCCTTTTTATTCATATAACGGATTTGGTTTTTATTCAGAACAAAACCATCTTGCCCGCATAAAACGCAATCCGCACGACTTTATTAAAATTAATGCAATTTGCGTATTTTATTCTATCTTAAATTATTTTTTAAGACATTTGAATATAAATTAAACCCTTTTGTGCAGAAAAACAACGTTACCCATTTTTGCTATCCTGTTCCCCTGCCTGCCTTTCCTTTCCTATTTGTTTCAAATCAGCCGCTACAAGCATTTTCATATTGCCCCTATGAGGCTTAGGCTAATATAATATTGAGTTTGCCGAAAGCAAAAGTTAGGCTTAAATTGCTTTCTATCCACGCTGCCCGTGCGCTTTACAAGAGTTTCAGACGGCCTCCGTCCGACTCCCGCCAGCAATCAAACAGCTTTTTATCACCCATTCGAAAATCCGTTTTGCCGGTACTCGTCTTTCTTTTTGGAGTATTGCCATTATGACCGCAACCACTGCGTCTTCAGCCAAACCTTATCTGCAAATCCAAGGCTTGGTGAAAAAGTTTGGTGACAATTACGCTGTCGATAACATCGACTTGGACATCTATCAACACGAAATCTTTGCCCTTTTGGGCAGCTCAGGCAGTGGCAAATCCACACTGCTGCGCATGTTGGCAGGCATGGAAAGTCCCAATCAGGGCAAAATCATTCTCGACGGCCAAGACATTACCAAGCTTGCTCCGTACGAGCGCCCAATCAACATGATGTTCCAAAGCTATGCCCTGTTCCCGCACATGAGTGTTGAACAAAACATCGCTTTCGGCCTGAAACAAGACAAAATGCCTAAAGGCGAAATCGACGCCCGCGTCGAAGAAATGCTGCGCCTGGTTCAAATGACCAAATACGCCAAACGCAAGCCGCACCAACTTTCCGGCGGTCAACAACAACGTATCGCTTTGGCGCGCAGCCTGGCAAAACGTCCGAAAATCCTGCTGCTTGACGAACCTTTGGGCGCACTCGATAAAAAACTGCGCCAACAAACCCAACTGGAATTGGTCAACACGCTGGAACAAGTCGGCGTAACCTGTATCATGGTTACCCACGACCAAGAAGAAGCGATGACGATGGCTACCCGTATCGCCATTATGTCCGACGGCCAATTGCGCCAAGTCGGCACACCTAGCGACGTGTACGATTACCCTAACAGTCGCTTTACTGCTGAATTTATCGGCGAAACCAATATTTTTGACGGCGTCGTTGTTGACGACCGCGCCGATTTCTCTATCGTCAAATGTGACGGCTTGGAAAACCACGTCCGCATCGACCACGGCCTGGGCGTTCCGAACGACCATGAAATTTGGATCAGCATTCGCCCTGAAGACATTGATTTACATAAAGAAAAACCAGAACACTTGGGCGCACACAACTGGGCTCAAGGCACAGTCAAAGAAATTGCCTACCTGGGCAGCTTCGCGATTTACCACATCAAACTCGCCAACGGCCGTGTCGTCAAAAGCCAAGTTCCCGCACCTTATTGGTATGTGCGTAACATTACGCCACCGACTTGGGACGAGACCGTCTATATCAGCTGGCCTGAAAACCAACCGACACCTCTGTACAGTTAATTTGAGGGAAATGCAATGGACCTTAAAAAACTGAAAAACAAACTGTTCCGCCGTCCTGGACAGCGTGCAGTGATTGCCGTGCCGTATATTTGGCTTTTGATTCTGTTTCTGATTCCGTTCGCCATCGTATTGAAAATCAGCTTTGCCGAACAAGAAATCGCTATTCCGCCATTTACGCCGCTGACAACGATTGATGAAGACTTAGGCCGTCTGAACATTGCCATCAGCTATCAGAACTACGCCGACATCTTCCAAAACTTTTGGAATACGCTCAATCCGTTTGGCGACAGTGAAAACAGCAATATCTATCTGATGACCTACTGGTCTTCGATTAAGACCGCGCTGACGACGACCATCATCTGCCTGTTGATTGGTTATCCGACCGCTTATGCCATTTCACGCGCCAATCCGGCTGCGCGCAACGGCCTGCTGTTGGCAATCATGCTGCCTTTCTGGACCTCTTTCCTGTTGCGTGTTTACGCATGGATGGGCTTATTGGGACACAACGGTATCATCAACAATTTCTTAATCAAATACGGAATTATCAGCGAGCCTTTAGACCTGTTCTACAATGCTTTTTCGCTGAATTTGGTGATGGTTTACGCCTATTTGCCGTTTATGATTTTGCCGCTGTACACACAATTGGTAAAACTGGATAACCGTCTGCTCGAAGCCGCTTCCGACTTGGGCGCAGGTCCGATCAAATCGTTCTTTACCATTACCCTGCCTTTATCCAAAACAGGCATCATCGCAGGCTCTATGCTGGTCTTCGTACCGGCTGTCGGCGAATTTGTGATTCCTGAATTGGTGGGCGGTTCTGAAAACCTGATGATTGGTAAAGTATTGTGGCAGGCATTCTTCGACCAAAACAACTGGCCGCTGGCTTCTGCTGTCGCCGTCGTCATGGTTGCCCTGCTGGTTGTACCGATTGCCCTGTTCCAGCACTATGAAAACCGCGAATTGGAAGAAGGAGGCAAATAATGCAGAAAACCAAATTATCCTGGTTCTTGAAACTGATGCTCCTGCTCTCGCTGGCATTCCTCTATATTCCGCTGGTGGTTTTGGTCATCTATTCTTTCAATGAATCCAAACTGGTTACCGTTTGGGGCGGTTTCTCAACCCAATGGTACGGCGCATTGATGGAAAACGACACCATCTTGGAAGCGGCCTGGCTGTCATTGCGTATCGCCATCGTTTCCTCGCTTGCCGCCGTGGCACTCGGCACATTGGCAGGCTACGCCATGGCGCGGATTAAACGCTTCCGCGGCAGCACCCTGTTTGCCGGTATGATTTCCGCGCCTATGGTGATGCCTGATGTGATTACCGGTTTGTCCATGCTGCTGCTGATTATTCAGGTGCAGATGTTCCTGCAAGGCAGTGAATTGTTGCAATCGCTCTACTTCGATCGCGGCTTCTTCACCATCTTCCTCGGCCACACCACACTTTGTATGGCGTACATTACCGTCGTTATCCGCTCGCGCTTGGTGGAATTGGATCAATCCTTGGAAGAAGCTGCTATGGACTTGGGTGCCCGTCCGCTGAAGATTTTCTTCGTGATTACCCTACCACTGATTGCCCCTGCGATTGCTTCCGGCTTCCTCTTGGGCATTACCCTGTCTTTGGACGACTTGGTGATTACCTCCTTCCTGTCAGGCCCGGGTTCATCGACATTGCCGCAAGTGATTTTCTCCAAAATCAAACTCGGCCTTGACCCTCAGATGAACGTTTTGGCAACCATCCTGATCGGTATCATCGGTACACTGGTTATTGTCGTTAACTACTGGATGATGCGTCAGGCAACCAAACGGGAACGCGAGGCTGCCGAAGCCTACCGCCAAGAAAAATTGGCAGCCGAGAAAGCCGCCTAATATGCAGACAGGCTGTCCGATAAAGTGTCGGAACAGCCTGTTTTATTAACTGCATCTTATCCTTTCAGACGGCCTGAACCCAAACCCACATTTAAGGCCGTCTGAAAACCAATTTCAATGAAGTGAAAACCAACCTAAAGCTCAAATCATGATCAATCCCAGCTTCAAAGAATACCTTCCTTCCTACTATGTCAGCACGGCCAATCCCCATCCGTCTTATCCGACGCTTGAAGGCCGTCTGAAAACTGAAACCTGCATTATCGGCGGCGGCCTGTCCGGCTTATGCACCGCCCTACCGCTTGCCGAAAGCGGCCATGAAGTCATCGTACTTGAAGCCGCCCGTATCGGTTTCGGCGCATCAGGTCGCAGCGGCGGACAAGTCATCAGCGACTTTGCCTGCGGCATGGAAGAAATCGAAAAACAAGTCGGTTTGGAACAGGCCCAATGGTTCTGGCAGCAATCTCTGCAAGCCGTTGAACTGGTTGACTCGCGCATTCAAAAACACAACATCCAATGCGATTGGCAACGCGGCTATGCGACCGTCGCCGTCCGTCCTCAGCATTGGGAAGAATTGCAACAATGGCACGAACACGCTCAAAAACATTATGGTGCAAGCCATTACCAGCTTTGGGATAAAGCCACGCTGAAGCAACAACTTGCCAGCGATATGTATCAAGGCGCGCAATTTGATCCTTTATCCGGCCACTTACACCCACTCAATTACACCCTAGGCATTGCCAAAGCGGCAGCCGATGCAGGCGCACAACTTTTTGAGCAATCCCCGATGACGCGTATCGAGCCATGCGATAACGGCTGGCTGGTACACACGCCCAATGGCAGCGTTGAGTGCAAAAACCTCGTTTATGCCGTCAATACTTATGCCGGTTTACACCCGAAATTCAAAGTATTGGAACAAAAAGCCATTGCAGTCAGCACCTTTATCATTGCCACCGAGCCTCTGGGCGAGCGTGCCAAAGACCTGATCCGCAACAATATGGCCATCTGCGACAACCGCCACGTCCTCGACTACTACCGCCTCAGCGCCGACGGTCGCCTGCTCTTTGGCGGAAAGGACAACGAGTTTATCGACGATCCAGACCGCATGACCGAACTCGTCCGCCAAGACATGCTGAAAGTTTTCCCGCAACTTACCGACGTCAGAATCGAGCATTCTTGGGGCGGCGAATGCGACATTACGCGCAACCTCGCTCCACATTTCGGCCGCCTCGCCCCTACCGTTTTCTACGCCCAAGGCTATTCCGGACACGGCATGGCGATTACCGGCATTGCCGGTTTGGCGATTGCTGAAGCCATCATGGGCGATGACGGCCGTCTGAAACCTTTTGAACAATTGCGCCACAGCAACATCATTACCCAGCCTTTCCTGCGCAAACTCGGCTCTTTCCTCGGCTCAAAATACTATCAATGGAAAGACAGCCACTAAACCCAAACAACAAACATATTTCAGACGGCGGCAGATTCAAGTAAAATTCAGGCCGTCTGAAAGCTTAGATACGACAAAATTCAATCATTCATCAGCAAGGAAACCATCATGAGCAACCATCATAAACTCATCATCCTCGGCTCCGGCCCTGCCGGCTATACTGCCGCCGTCTATGCCGCCCGTGCCAACCTCAACCCTGTAATCATTACCGGTGTTGAGCAAGGTGGACAACTGATGACCACTACCGAAGTGGACAACTGGCCTGCCGATGCAGAAGGCGTACAAGGTCCGGAACTAATGGCCCGTTTCCAAGCTCATGCCGAACGCTTCGGCACTGAAATGATTTTCGACCAAATCCACACCGTTGATTTGCAAAACCGTCCATTTACCCTCAAAGGCGATATGGGCGAATACACCTGCGATGCGCTCATCGTTGCCACCGGCGCATCCGCCAAATATTTAGGTTTGCCAAGCGAAGAAACCTTTGCCGGCAAAGGCGTTTCCGCCTGTGCAACTTGCGATGGTTTCTTCTACAAAAAACAAGATGTTGCCGTAGTCGGCGGTGGCAATACCGCTGTAGAAGAAGCACTCTACCTTGCCAATATCGCCAACACCGTTACCCTGATTCACCGCCGCGATAGCTTCCGTGCCGAAAAAATCATGGTGGACAAACTGATGCAACGCGTCGAAGAAGGCAAAATCATCCTCAAGCTCAACAGCTCGGTTGATGAAATCTTGGGCGACGAAAGCGGCGTTACCGGTGCACGCCTGAAACACAATGACGGCAGCACTGAAGAAATCGCTGTAAAAGGCGTTTTCATCGCCATCGGCCACAAACCCAACACCGATATTTTCAAAGGCCAACTCGATATGGATGAAACCGGCTACCTGAAAACCAAAGGTGGTACCGGCGACAATGTCGGCGCAACCAATATCGAAGGCGTATGGGCGGCAGGCGATGTCAAAGACCACACCTACCGTCAAGCCATCACCAGCGCAGCTTCCGGCTGCCAAGCCGCGCTTGATGCCGAACGTTGGCTCGACCGCCACGGCGTATAAGCCTCTAAGCTATGCCCTATTCTTTAAAACATAATCAAAAGGCCGTCTGAAATTTCAGACGGCCTATAATCTATCTGCCACACTAAATATTCATTTTAAAAGCAAATTTATATCAAATAAGTACTTTTGCTTTATAATAACGACAAATACCCAACAAACAGGGAACGAACATGAAAAAAACACTAACGACACTTATCCTTTGCGCACTGACTCCTGTCGCCCTGGCTGCCGATACTTACGGCTACTTGGCCATGTGGCAAAACCCAGCCGACAGCAATGAAGCGCTGCAAATCAAAACCACCAAAGAAAATGCCACCCAACTGGATGCGACAGCCGAACTCGAAACATTCTGTAAAGGCCAAGATGCCTTAGCCGGTATCGGCGCAGGCCAAGCAACAGGCTGCAAAACGGTTGTCCCTCTGCACAACACCTGTATCGCTGTTGCCTATCCTAAAGCCATGGGCAAATTGACTGCTCAAAACGTGGTGGCCATTACCTCCCCACGTTTCAAAACCGTGCATCAAATTGCCTTGAACCAGTGTATCAAAAAATACGGCTCACAAGGACAATGCGCTTTAGAAACAGTCTATTGTACTTCTGAAACCTACTATCAAGGTACGGTCAAAACCCTCTGGGAAAAAATCAAATCCATTTAAGGTCGTCTGAAAATAAAACCGGCTTGCCCGATATTCTCCATATCACGGCAAGCCGGTTTTTTATTCTGGCTTTTATTTGCTGTTTTTTTCCAACAATTTGGCCACAATGCCTTCAGCCTGTTTCACCAAATCAGGATTGGTTCGGAAGTGGTTTTCATCGTTCAAAGAGTAGCTGACCGTAGAAACCGCATACTTCGTGCTTCTCAACACAAATACGCCTTTACGCAAGATTTCGTTATTGCCTTTGGTTTTGTAACGCAGGTTATACGGGCAAGAAGAATCATACAGTTTGCCACGGTTGTCTGCGGTTACAATCGTGCTGCCAATGCCGCGTTTTGCCAAAGCTTTGGACAAAGCACGATCCAAATCATGCGGTCTTACTTTTGCATTTTGAATGATGCAGACATGTTTGATGCTGGTCAGCTCTTCAGGTTTCAATACTCTTTGTTCCGTAGTGGAACACGCACCCAGCAACAATACGGCTGAAGCCGCCGCTAAAATCATGGTTTTCATCTGTTTTCCTTTTAAAATGTTCAAACAATAAATATTCAGACGGCCTTTATACAAAGGCCGTCTGAAAAAATCAACGTACGTTTTTCATCAAACGCTGTTTCTCACGCTTCCAATCCGCTTCTTTCAGGCTTTGGCGTTTGTCATGCTGTTTCTTACCCTTGGCCAAACCGATTTCCACTTTGATTCTACCGCGGGTGTAATGCAGGTTTAAAGGCACAATCGTATAACCGGCGCGTTCGGTTTTGCCGATTAACTTATTGATTTCCGATTGTTTCAACAACAACTTACGCGGACGGACAGGGTCGGGTTTGACGTGTGTCGAGGCAGTGGGCAATGCGGTAATGTGGCAGCCCACCAAATAGAATGCGTCTTTTTTCCAGTAGATATAGCTTTCTTTTAATTGCACGCGTGCAGCGCGGATGGCTTTGACTTCCCATCCCTCCAATACTATACCGGCTTCGATTTGGTCTTCGATAAAGAAATCGTGAAAGGCTTTTTTATTATTGGCAATACTCATTGTGCTGATTCTTTACAAACTTTTCAGACGGCCTATTTTATCAGGCATGCTTAAAAAATAAAACGGCAAACGGTTTTGAAACGTTTATTCGCGTAAAACATGGCGGCGGTAAAAGCGGTCTATATCGGCAATGGCTTTTTCATCTTCAGGGCGCAAATCCAGTTTCAAATCGGCAAGGCGGATCAAGATTTGGTCTTCACGCTCGGCAACGGCGCAGCTGACCTCGCCTTCGCTGCGGAAATGACGGATAAGCTCGTCCAACTGGTTTAAAGCATTTTGATAAGATGAATTTGGATTCATAATTTTTAACTCGAACGCCCATAAAAAATGGCGGGAAACCCCGCCATGATTTTACGGCTTACGCCGCGCATTTGATTAAGCAGCTTGAATGTTAGCAGCTTGTTTGCCTTTAGGGCCGGTGGTTACGTCGAAAGACACGCGTTGGCCTTCTTTCAGGGTTTTGAAACCTTCCATGTTGATCGCTGAGAAGTGAGCGAACAAATCTTCGCCGCCTTCGTCAGGAGTGATGAAACCAAAACCTTTAGCGTCGTTAAACCATTTTACGATACCGGTTGCCATTAGAAACTTCCTATACTTAAAAATTAACAAAATCAGCAAAACAAGGCATACAGCAAACTAAAACGTTCAGCGTTTCTCCCCCGTTTTTATTACGCGGTCGAGTGCCAACTTCTGCTTAACCGTCTTTTTACATTTGTTAAGACAAAACGTCAAGCTATGTTTTCAAAAAAGTGGGAAAATAGAAAAAATTGGCCGAAATACAACAGAAAACGGTTTGCACTCTAAAACAGGCCGTCTGAAAACTGAAATCTAAGCTTATGAACCATCCGAATACCGACCACCAATCCGATACCCTGCTCAGCGATATCAACACGCAACCGCCGAAACGTTACGGCGTATTTTTATTGAACGACGATTACACCACCATGGAATTTGTCGTCGAAATCCTGACCGAAGTCTTTATGCTTGCACAGGAACAGGCCGTGGCCGTCATGCTGCTGGTGCACCACGAAGGCAAAGGCCTGTGCGGCACCTACACGCGCGATATTGCGCAAACCAAGCAGCATCAGGTCATGGAACGCGCCAAAGCTGAAGGGCATCCGCTCAAATGTATAGTCGAAGAGGTTTAAACCATGCTTTCACCCGAATTGGAACACATCCTGCAATTGCTCTACCGTGAAGCACGCAACGCGCGTTATGAGTTTATCAGCTTGGAACACCTGCTTTTGGTGCTGATAGAAGAAGATGCGGCTGTGCCAAACGTCTTGAAACTGTGTGGTGCGGATTTGAAAGTCCTGTCCGAGCAGCTGGCCGCCAGTGTTGCCGAAAATACGCCGCAAATTCCCGATCATCTTCTGGATACGGTCGAAACCCAGCCGACATTGGGCTTCCAACGCGTCATCCAACGGGCAATGGTGCATACCCAGTCTGCCGGTAAAGCCTCAGTAGAGCCTTTGGATATTTTGGTTGCCATGATGAGCGAATCCGAAAGCCATGCCGTTTATTTCCTCAAATTGCAATCCATTACGCGCTTTGAAGTCTTGCGTTGCATTGCCCATGGCTCACCCGATGACGAAGACGGCAATGATTCAGACGGCCTGGGACGCGAGGGTGAGGAAGCCGAACAAAAAACCGGCTCACTTTCCGACTACACCGTCAACCTCAACGCCGAAGTCAAAGCCGGCCGCATCGATCCTTTGATTGGTCGCAAACACGAAATGGAACGGCTGGTGCAAATCCTATGCCGCCGCCGCAAAAATAATCCGCTTTTGGTCGGCGAGGCCGGCGTTGGCAAAACCGCGCTGGCAGAAGGTTTGGCACACCAAATCGTCAACGGCGACATTCCCGACGCGCTTAAAGAAGCCGAAGTGTATGCGCTGGATATGGGTTCGCTTTTGGCGGGCACAAAATACCGCGGCGACTTTGAAGCGCGGGTCAAATCCGTCTTGAAACAGCTCGAAAAAATCCCGCATGCCATTTTGTTTATCGACGAAATCCACACCATCATCGGCGCGGGCAGTACCAGCGGCGGCACGATGGACGCGTCCAACCTGCTCAAACCCGCATTGGCGAAAGGTTCATTGCGCTGTATCGGTGCGACCACTTATGACGAATACCGCACCATTTTCGACAAAGACCACGCCTTAAGCCGCCGTTTCCAAAAAATTGACGTGGTCGAACCCACCGTTTCCGAAACCGTTCAAATTCTGCGCGGCTTGAAACCGATGTTTGAAGATTTCCACCAAGTCCGCTATACGCAAGGTGCACTTGAAGCCGCCGCCGAACTCTCCGCCCGCTACATCAACGAGCGTTTCCTACCCGACAAAGCCATCGATGTGATGGATGAAGCAGGCGCGGCGCAACGAATTCTGCCTAAATCCAAACAGAAAAAAGTCATCGGCAAAGCGCAAATCGAAACCGTCATCGCCAAAGTCGCACGGATTCCTGAAAAAACCGTGTCGCACGACGACAAACAAGTGTTGCAATTCCTCGGCCGTGATTTGAAAAACATGGTTTACGGTCAAGAAAATGCCATCGACGCACTGGTTGCCGCCGTCAAAATGTCGCGTTCCGGCCTTGCCCTGCCCGACAAACCGATAGGCAGTTTCCTCTTCTCCGGTCCGACCGGCGTCGGCAAAACCGAAGTCGCCAAACAACTTGCCTACTCGATGGGCGTACCGCTGCAACGCTTTGATATGTCCGAATACATGGAACGCCACGCCGTATCACGCCTCATCGGTGCGCCGCCGGGCTACGTCGGCTTTGAACAAGGCGGCCTTTTGACAGAAGCCGTCAACAAGCAGCCGCATTGCGTGTTGCTCTTGGACGAAATCGAAAAAGCCCACCCTGACATTTTCAACATCCTCCTGCAAGTCATGGACGCAGGCAAGCTGACCGACAACAACGGCAAGAGTGCCGATTTCCGCAACGTCATCCTGATTATGACTACCAACGCAGGCGCGGAAAGCCTCAGCCGCCCCAGCCTCGGCTTTACCGCCAAGCGTGAGCGCGGCGACGAAATGCAGGCAATCAACAAACTCTTCACGCCCGAGTTCCGCAACCGCTTGGATGCGATTATCCCGTTTGCACCCTTGTCCGAACCCATCATCGTCAAAGTCGTGGACAAATTCCTGCTCCAGCTCGAGCACCAGCTCCTCGACAAAAAAGTCGAAGCCGAATTCACACCGGCATTGCGCAAATATCTAGCGGAAAAAGGTTTCGACCCACAAATGGGTGCGCGCCCGATGAACCGCCTGATTCAGGAAAAAATCCGCAAACCGCTCGCCGACGAACTCCTGTTCGGCAAACTCGCCGAAGGCGGTTTTGTGCTGATAGACTGGGATGCAGCAAAAGAAGAAGCCGTGTTGAAGTTTAAGAAAAGCAAGGTCAAACCTGAAGCAGAAACTGTTTAACCGGTTAAAAAATAAAAGGCCGTCTGAAATTTCAGACGGCCTTTTTATCTCAATCAAAAATCTGATTTACAAAACGGATTTAACAGTGGCAACCACATTGTCTACGGTAAAGCCGAATTCTTTGAACAGCAAGTCAGCAGGTGCAGACTCGCCGAAGCGGTTGATACCGACCACGGCGCCGTTCAAACCGACGTATTTATACCAACCGTCGGCATGTCCTGCTTCTACGGCTACGCGTGGCAAGCCTTCCGGCAGAACTACGGCTTTATAGGCGGCATCTTGGCGATCGAATACATTGGTAGAAGGCATGGAAACGACGCGTACGGCAATACCTTGTTCTGCCAATACTTTTTGCGCTTCCAGAGCCAATTCAACTTCAGAACCGGTAGCAATTACAACAGCTTGCGCATTGCCTTTAGCTTCACTGATCACGTAAGCACCGCGTTTGATGTCGTTCAGCTGTTGCTCATCACGCGCTTGGAATTTCAGGTTTTGACGGCTGAAAATCAGGCTGGACGGATGATCGGCCGCTTTAACGGCTTCAGACCACGCTACCAAAGATTCAACGGTATCGCATGGACGCCATACATCCATATTCGGAATCAGGCGCAGAGTGGCAGTTTGCTCGATAGGTTGGTGGGTTGGCCCGTCTTCGCCCAAACCGATGGAATCGTGGGTGAACACAAATACAGGGTTGATTTTCATCAGTGAAGCCATGCGCAAGGCATTACGCTCGTATTCGCTGAACATCAGGAAAGTCGCGCCGAATGGTTTCACACCGCCATGCAGGGTAAGGCCGTTCATGATTGCGCCCATGCCGAACTCGCGCACGCCGTAGTGAATGTAGTTGCCGCCGTGTTCGCGGGTAACGGAGACGCTGTTTGACCAGTCAGTTAGGTTGGACGGGGTCAAGTCGGCAGAACCGCCCACCAATTCAGGCAGCTCTTTTGCCAAGATTTCAATGCTGTTTTGGCTGGCTTTACGGGTGGCGATGGTTTCGGCTTTGGCGCACACTTCTTTCAATGCGGCTTGAACGTAAGCGTCGAAGTTTTCAGGCAGTTTTTTATCCATGCGGCGCACAAATTCTGCGGCTTCGGCAGGATATTTGGCTTGATATCGAGCGAAAAGCTCGTTCCATTCGGCCTCAAGTTTTGCGCCTTTTTCTTTTGCATTCCATGCGGCATAGATTTCTTGCGGAATTTCAAACGCAGGATATGTCCAACCCAAATGTTTGCGTGTGGCTTCGATTTCGTCCGCACCCAAAGGCGCACCGTGGGTTTTGTGGCTGCCTTCTTTGTTGGCGCTGCCTTTGCCGATTAAGGTTTTGCAGCAGATGAGGGACGGTTTGCCGGTTTCGGCTTTGGCTGCTTCAATGGCCGTCTGAATGGCATCGGTATCATGACCGTTCACATTTGGAATCACATGCCAGCCGTAGCTTTCAAAGCGTTGCGGGATGTTTTCGGTAAACCAGCCGTCCACTTTACCGTCAATGGAAATATTGTTGTCATCATATAAAACAATCAGCTTGCCCAAGCCCAAAGTGCCGGCAAGCGAACAGGCTTCATGCGATACGCCTTCCATCATGCAGCCGTCGCCCATAAAGACGTAAGTGTGGTGATCAACGATGTTTAAGCCGTCTTTATTGAATTCGGCAGCCAAGATTTTTTCGGCCAAAGCCATACCCACTGCGTTGGCAATACCTTGTCCCAACGGGCCGGTCGTGGTTTCCACGCCGTCGGTGTAACCGTATTCGGGGTGGCCGGGGGTTTTACTGTGCAATTGGCGGAAGTTTTTCAAGTCTTCGATGGATACATTGTAGCCGGTCAGGTGCAACAGGCTGTACAGCAGCATGGACGCGTGGCCGTTGGAGAGGATGAAACGGTCACGGTTGTAGAATTTAGGATTGGCAGGGTTATGGTTGAGGAACTTCGTCCACAATACTTCCGCCATTTCCGCCATACCCATAGGTGCGCCGGGGTGGCCGGAGTTGGCTTTCTGTACGGCATCGACTGAGAGGAAACGGATTGCGTTTGCCAGTTGAGACATGGTTTGACCTTCCTTGGACAAGATTGGAAATATGAAAAAAGGTGTACCGATTATCGCCTGAATCAGCCGTGCTTTCAAGGATGGCTTTTGATATTCGCTTTGTCAGACGGCCTGTTTCCACTCGGTTGCCCGAAACAGACAGGATAGATGATATTAACTGTTATTTCGTTTTGAAACAGTGCTTTATATATTTTTATCGTGTAAATAGCAAATCACTATAAGTTTGTACACAAGCTGAACCGTAAACCTTTGAATACCGCCCTTTTCAGACGGCCCTACATCAAACGGCCGCAAGGAATCCGTTGTTAAGACGAAGTCCTTCTTTTGCTTTGAATAGAGTCAAATGTTATGATTTGTATGCACGCGAAAGGCCGTCTGAAAATATTCACATCCAACTACTACCATGACAACAGGCTTGTGTGCACTTCATCAAGGAACACTGAAATGTCACCAGAAAACCAAGCTGAAAACACCACACCCTCAACAGAAAAAACAGCAAAAGCCACTGCGCCCAAACCTTCCAAACCCAAATCCAGCGTGATTCAAATCCATCCTGAAGGCGAACGCATCCATCCCAAAAAGGCGGAAGGACGCTTTGCCAAACTGCGTATCGCCGCCGTATTGGCGACCCAGTTTGTATTTTACGTTATTCCATGGTTCAACTGGAGCGGCCGTCAGGCGGTTTTATTCAATATTCCTGACCGTCATTTCTTCATTTTCGGACTGTCACTGGGCATGGGCGATTTGATTTACCTTGCCTTGCTGCTGATGATTTGCGCATTCGGATTGTTTTGGTGGACAACCATTGCCGGCCGTTTGTGGTGCGGCTATTCATGCCCGCAAACGGTTTACACCGAAATTATGCTGTGGATTGACAACTTGGTCGAAGGCGATAGAAACAAACGCCTAAAACTGGAAAAATCGCCGTGGAATTTCACCAAAATCCGCATCAAAGCCACTAAATACCTGCTGATTTTCCTTGTCTGCGCATGGACAGGCATTACCTTTGCCGGCTGGTTTGTCCCGATCCGCCAGTTTGTTCCTGATTTGTTTACCGGAGCAGCAGGCGGCGGCGCGATGTTTGCCGCAGCGTTTTACGGATTCATGACGTTCTTCTTCGCCCACATCATGCGCGAAAAAGTTTGTCTGCATATGTGTCCGTATGCACGTTTCCAAAGTGCAATGTTTGACAAAGACACGCTAATTATTTCTTACGATACCGAACGCGGCGAACCGCGCGGCGCACGCAAAAAAACCGCCAACAAAGAAGACAGCGGCTTGGGCGACTGCATCAACTGCACCATGTGCGTGCAAGTCTGCCCCGTCGGTATCGACATCCGCGACGGTTTGCAATACCAATGTATCGGCTGCGCAGCGTGTATCGATGCCTGTGACGAAATCATGGACAAAATGGGCTACGAGCGCGGCTTGATCCGTTATACGACCGAAGGCGCGTTGGAACATGAATACCCTGAAAGCGACATCAAAAAACGCTTGAAACGTCCGCGCGTAGCCGGTTATGGCGCAGTACTCCTGGTGGTCATCATCGCCTTCCTGGTCGGCATTTCCACCCGAAAAATGGTCGAAGTCGATATCCTGAAAGACCGTGGCGTCATGGTTCGCGAAAACAGCCAAGGCTGGTTGGAAAATGCCTATAACCTGCGCATTATCAACAATAGTGAAAACGAACAACTGATGACTGCAACCGTCAAAGGCTTTGATGAAATCGCGCTGACCGGCCTGCCTGAAAACGGTATTAAAATTGCGCCGCGGGAAACCGTTACCATCCCAGTACAGGTATCTACCATTCCCGAATACGCCGACAAAGGCAGCCATCCGATCGAATTTACCTTTACCTATCGCGAGACCGGCTCTGCCGACTCCAAACCGACTACTTTAGAAGAAAAAGCAACCTTTATCGGAGAATAAACGGTGTCCCCACAACCCCAAATCAAACCTTGGTACAAACATATTTGGCCCTGGGTGCTGATGGCCGGCCCCATCTTCGTCGTTATCGCCAGCGTTTCCATGTTCTTCGTCGCAAAAGAACACACGACAGACTTGGTGTCTGACGATTACTACAAAGACGGCAAACACATCGAAATCCAACTTCACCGCGATGAAGAAGCCGTTAAACGGCAAATTCAGGTGCAGGTCTTAATCAGTCCGGATATGAACGCCGCCAAAGTATTCGTCAGCGGACAATTCGATACCAAACAGCCATTAAACCTATTGTTGATGCACCCGACACGCAAAGCCGATGACCAAACCGTCAAGCTGCGCGCCGTAACAGCCGAGCCACAAAACGGCCGCATGGAATACGAAGCCGTCTTTAAGCCTTTACGCCCAACCAACCATTGGTACTTGCGCGTTGAAGATGCTTCAGGCGTATGGCGTGTTGAAAACAAATGGATAGTCAGCCAAGGCAATGCAGTCAACCTGACACCCATGGACAAATTGTTCGACAACGGCAAACAAGCCGCTTCAACAGAACAATAAATCCCGACCCAGGCCGTCTGAAACCTTTCAGACGGCCTGAAATCTTCATACCCTCTTATATTTATTCTCTTCCAAATATGATTTTTTCCGATTGGCGCAGACTGACCGAAAACGAAGTCCGCATGGCAAAACAAGTTTTTTCGGACAGCATAGACTTCCACCGCATCAAAATATATCGCGGCATTCCGCTTCTACCCAACGCCAATACCGCCATTGCGCCCAATGGAAACATATACTTTCCGCGTAAACACTGCCCAGAAGATTTCACTCAAGCCGGCATAGCCTACAAAATTTGGCTGATTCATGAGCTGACACATGTCTGGCAACACCAGCGCGGTCACAAAGTTTGGCTTTCCGGCCTATTCATCATGCTCAAAGGCGGATACAGAAAACGCAAAGCTTACGCCTATCCCATCCCCTTACCCCACATTAACCAATTAAATATCGAACAGCAGGCAGACCTTATTGCCCACTATTTCGCAGCTACTTTTCTACCCAAAAACATTTACACTCCGCAACAGCCTATTTTTCAGACGGCCTTAGCAGATTTTCTTCACGACCCACACGACAAAAATCTATGCCCGAGATACTTGTCGGCAAAAAAACAACACTTCAAAAAGCAGAGTGAACAAATAAGCTATAATGAACAACCCGACACATCATCCAAAAGATCCCAAACCATGCCTTGGAACATACCTATTTTACTTACCTGGATGCGCGTCCTATTAATCCCCGTGTTCACCATCCTATTCTATTTACCGAACACATGGATTCAACCACAAACCGTCAACTGGACAGCCGCCATCATCTTTGCACTTGCCGCTATTACAGACTGGTTCGACGGCTTTTTGGCACGCCGCTGGAAACAAACTTCCGACTTTGGCGCATTCCTCGACCCCGTTGCCGACAAACTCATGGTCGCAGTTGCCCTGCTCCTGCTCGTCAGCCTTGGCAGGACATACGCCATCTTCGCCATGATTATCATCGGCCGGGAAATTACCATTTCCGCCTTGCGCGAATGGATGGCACAAATGGGCAAACGCGGCAGCGTTGCCGTGGCAACCATCGGCAAATTCAAAACCACTGCCCAAATGATCGCCATCTTCCTTTTGCTTATCGGCACAGACAAATATAACGATCCTTTCTATCTCATTGGTAACATATTGATGTTTATAGCATCTGTATTGACCATCTGGTCAATGTGCTACTACCTGAAAATGGCATGGAAAGAATTCAAATAAATTTTTTAAAAAAATAAAAACAAAACACTTGACGCACACGATTAAATCCATAATAATTGCGTCTTCTTCGATATACGAAGCAACAAATATCAGAGCGGGAATAGCTCAGTTGGTAGAGCGCAACCTTGCCAAGGTTGAGGTCGCGAGTTCGAGACTCGTTTCCCGCTCCAGTTTAATTTCAGATGCACTCAAATGCGGGAATAGCTCAGTTGGTAGAGCGCAACCTTGCCAAGGTTGAGGTCGCGAGTTCGAGACTCGTTTCCCGCTCCATTAAATCATGCATCCGAATACGCGGGAATAGCTCAGTTGGTAGAGCGCAACCTTGCCAAGGTTGAGGTCGCGAGTTCGAGACTCGTTTCCCGCTCCATTCCGATTACTTGTTGATTGTTCTTTTTCAATATGCGGGAATAGCTCAGTTGGTAGAGCGCAACCTTGCCAAGGTTGAGGTCGCGAGTTCGAGACTCGTTTCCCGCTCCAGTTTCATACTACAACACTCAAACGTAGTTTTGGCGAGATAGCAAAGTGGTTATGCAGCGGATTGCAAATCCGTCTACGCCGGTTCGATTCCGACTCTCGCCTCCATCCCTTTCATGGCGGGGTGGCAGAGTGTTTATGCTATAAGGGGTGCAACCCTTATACAGGCCGGTTCAAATCCGCGCCCCCGCCTCCAATTTCTCAATTTACTGTCTACGCCCGGGTGGTGAAATAGGTAGACACAACGGACTTAAAATCCGTCGGCCCTAAACCGGCCGTGCCGGTTCGATTCCGGCTCCGGGCACCAATAAATATCTGAATTTATTCAAAAACCTAAGATTCTAAATTTCTAATTGACAGCTTATTTGTAAGGCTGTCTTTTTTGTTTGTGCCTGATTTGTGTCAAATGTGACAAGCTCCTGCAAAGGCCTCAGACTATGACAGTGAGGGAAACTGGCAACATCTGAAAGAACATCAGTTGCTGGACGGCATTATGCGCAAAGCCCACCGCAACCGTCCGCTGACGGAAGCGCAAACCAAACGTAACCGATATTTGTCGAAGACCCGTTATGTGGTCGAACAAAGCTTCGGTACGCTGCACCGTAAATTCCGCTATGCCCGGGCAGCCTATTTCGGGCTGATTAAAGTGAGTGCGCAAAGCCATCTGAAGGCGATGT